>NZ_JBEZIR010000062.1:0-47744 GCF_040651175.1 Kitasatospora sp. NPDC048540 | reverse complement strand
CCGATGGTACTGCAGGGGGGACCCTGTGGGAGAGTAGGACGCCGCCGAACAATTCTTCAGTAGAAGCCCCTCCGGGTTCCCCGGAGGGGCTTCTCACATTTCCGGACAATTTTCGGGCGGAATCGTCAGTCGTCGAGGCCCTGGACGAACTGGATCAGGGCCTCGCTGACCTCCTTGGGGCGTTCCTGCTGGGTCCAGTGTCCGGTGCCGGGGAGCCAGAGGATCTCCTGGAGCCGGGGGACGTGGTGGTGGAGTCCGTCGAGCGCGTCCCGGGCGTGCGGGCTGGCGGCGACGAGGTCGCGCTCGCCGACGATCAGCAGGGCGGGGGCTTCGATCCGGGCGCCGTGCCAGGCGGAGGTGAGCTCCCAGTTCCGGTCGAGGTTGCGGTACCAGTTGAGCGGGCGGGCGAACCCGTGGGCGCTGTACTCGGCGGTGTAGAAGTCGATGTCGGCCTCGGTGAGCCAGTCCGGCAGCTCGGCCGGGTCCTCGAAGAGGTCGAGGAAGCCGCCGCCTTCGGGGACCAGCGGCATGCCGGTCTCGCCGAGCCGGGCGCGACCGGCGAACATCCGGCGGAAGGTGGTCGGCAGGTCGTGGGCGAGTTCCGCCTCGGCGGGGCCGGGCTGCTGGAAGTAGAGCATGTAGTAGGCGTCGCCGATCAGGTGGCGCAGGGTGGCGGTGGGGAGTTTGTCGCCGCGCGGGAACGGCGGTACGGACAACCCGACCACGCCGCGGACCAGGTCCGGGCGGAGCAGTGCGGTGTGCCAGGCGACCGGGGCGCCCCAGTCGTGGCCGACCACGACGGCCCGTTCGGCGCCGAGGGCGGGGAGCAGGCCGAGGGCGTCGCCGGCCAGGTGCAGGATGCTGTACTGGTCGACGGCGTCCGGGCCGCCGGTCGCGCCGTAGCCGCGCTGGTCAGGGGCGACGGCGTGGTACCCGGCGTCGGCGAGCGCGGTGAGCTGGTGGCGCCAGGAGTACCAGCTCTCCGGGAAGCCGTGCAGCAACAGGACGAGGGGGCCTTCGCCGGCTTCGGCGACGCGCATCCGGAGGCCGCTGCTGGATCGGACGATGCGGTGCGTGATCTCGGACATGGTGACGGGACTCCCTGCTCGGAGTGGGCCGCGGAGCGGCTGAAGCCGTGTCAGGTCTACCTCAACTGGCCCGGATGACGGAAGCGCGCCCCGGGTGCCCGAACGCCCGGGGCCCGGTCAGACCGTGATGCCGGCCGCTGCGAGCCGGGCTTCGACGGCGGACCAGGTGGCGTCGACCGGCGCGACGGGATGGTTGCCGACAGCACGGTCCTTGAAGCCGCTCGAGGTGGTGACGCACACCGCGGCGCCGTCGAAGGCCCCGGTCCCCTCGAGCGCGGTGAAGCCGGCGAGCCCGGCTGCGGCGGACAGTTCCACCCACAGGCCCTGGCGGGCCAGTTCGCCCTGCGCGGCGCGTAGTTGGCGGTCGTCGACGAGCAGCGCCCGATCCGCGTCCCGTTCGAGGGCGAGGACCCCGCGGAAGCCGCCGACCTCGCAGGAGATCGCGTAGGCGTCGGTCGGGCCGGTCCCGACGCGGGCGGCGGGGCGGCCGGCCCGGACGGCGGCGGCCAGCGGCCCGGCGGTCGCCGGCTCGCAGGAGAAGATCCGCGGCAGGCGGTCGGTGAGGCCGAGCCGCCGCAGCTCGGTGAAGCCCTTCCATACGCCGAACAGCAGTTCGCCGTAGCCGGTCGGGACGAACACGGCGTCCGGCACCCCCAGGTCGAGGTAGATCTCGTACGCGACGGTCTTGTAGCCCTCGGGGCCGAAGCCGTGGCCGGTGTGGGTGACGGTGGTGTTGCTGACGGGGTGGAAGCCGGTCCGCTCGACGATCCGGCGCATCAGCGGCCAGCGGGCCGCCTCCTCGACCGGGAGGACGACCGCGCCGTAGGACTGCAGGAAGGACGCGACCGCGCCGGGCATCGTCGCCGAGGCGAGCACCACGCACGGCAGCCCGGCCCGGGCGGCGTACGCGGCGGCGGAGGCACCGTGGTTGCCGGAGGAGGCGGCGACGATGCCGGGCGCGCCCGCGCCGAGTGCGGCGCTGACCGTGACGCGGTTCAGCCGGTCCTTGTGGCTCCAGGTCGGGTTGCGGGACTCGTCCTTGACGTACAGTCCGGGGCCGATCGGCACCAGCGGGGTGCGGCCCTCGCCGAGGCCCGGGGCGTGCAGCGGGGGGAGCAGCGGTGCCCAGCGGTCGAGGCCGGCCGGGACGGGTGCGGTGCGGTCGAAGAGCGCGGGGTCCACCCGGTCGTAGGCGTAGTCGACCTCGACCGGGTAGGCGAGGTGCTCGGTGGCGGTGGCCGGGCAGCCGGTGGTGAGCGGCGGCCACAGCGGGTAGCGGACGGACGGGTCGCCGAGGGAACGCTGGCCGGTCGCGAGGGAGTCGCTCGTCGTCGTCATGGTCAGCCAGCCTAGAGCCAGGGCCCGGGGTCAGGGCCCGTGTGGCGGGAGGACCGGACCCCGCGCCCCGGCCTATGGTGGGCGGATGACCACCGGACAGCAGCCCGGCCCGGCCCGGGTAGCGGGACCCGCGGACCTCGGGGCCGCCGTCGAGACCCTGACCACCGCCTTCTTCGACGATCCGCTGTGGGGCCCGGCCTTCCCCGAGGTGCTGCGGCGGGCCGAGCAGGCGGCGGCGATGTGGCGGGTCTACCTGACTTCCGCGCAGCGCTACCCGTGGACGCTGGTGACGCCGGGGGTGGAGGCGGTGTCGGTGTGGATCCCGCCGGGCGGTACCGAGCTGACGCCCGAGGAGGAGGACGGCCTGGAGGGGCTGCTGACGGAGCGGGCCGGGCCGGTGGTGGCCCGGTCGATCATGGAGATCGGCGCCCAGCTGGAGGAGGCGCACCCGGCCGAGCCGCACTTCTATCTGACCCTGCTCGGCACCCACACCGCCCACCGCGGCAGGGGCCTGGGGATGGGGCTGCTCGCGCAGGGGCTCGAGCAGGTGGACGCGCTCGGGGCGCCCGCCTACCTGGAGTCGTCCAACCCGGCCAACCTGGGCCGGTACGAGAGCGTCGGGTTCACCGCCCGGGGCCGTATCACCACCGCCACCGGGCACGTGGTGACGACGATGTGGCGCCCGGCGCGCTGAGCCGTCCCGGGGCGCAGGCCCCGCGTCGGGCCCCGGGTCAGGCTGGGCGGCAGGTCTCGCAGCGGTGGCCGTCGATCGCCGTCACCGGCTCGCGGGCCGCGGCCCGGACGGCGGGGCCGCCGTCCCCGGTCAGCCGGTCCGCAGTCCGTCTGCCGCACAGGACGGCGCGGTGGGCGTTCCGTTGCACCTCGGGCCGGGGCGGATTGCCGTGCCGGAGAACCGCCTGCAGCACCTCGATCACCCCGGGCCGGCAGGTGACGGTCCCGGTGGCGGCCAGTTCCCACAGGAACGGGACCGCGGCGACGGTCGCGTCGAAGACGGCCGGTTCGATCGTCCCCACCCGCGCACTCCGCTCCGCGGTCCGTCGTGGCCCGTGGCCCGCGGCCCGTGGTCCGGTCCGGCCGGGGGTGTCGGCCTGCTGTCAGCGGGCCTCGCGGCGGGCGGCCTTCTCGGCGTTCTCCGCCTCGTCCTCGGCCTCGGCGACCTCCAGGGTGGGCGCGGTGCCGCCGAGGTGCGCGGGGAGCCACCAGGTGTCCTCGGGGCCGGCGGGCTTACCGGGGTACTCGCGCTGGGCGCGGTCGAGCATCTCGGTCATCGCGGCGCGCAGCCGGCGGGTGACCATCACGGGCTTGTCCTGCGCGGTGAGCTCGATCGGCTCGCCGATCATGATGGTGACCGGCACGTGGCGCTTGGTGAGGGTCTTCGGGCGGCCCTTGGTCCACAGCTGCTGGGTGCCCCAGAGGATGACCGGCAGCAGCGGGGCGCCGGAGTCGGCGGCCATCCGGGCGGCGCCGGTCTTGAACTTCTTCAGGGTGAAGGAGCGGCTGATGGTGGCCTCGGGGAAGACGCCGACCACCTCGCCGTCGCGCAGCGCCCGGACGGCGGCCTCGTAGGCGGGCTGGCCGTCGGTGCGGTCCACCGGGATGTGCTTCATGCCGCGCATCAGGGGGCCGGAGACGGGGTGCTTGAAGACGTCGTCCTTGGCCATGAAGCGGGTCTTGCGCTTGCCGCCCTTGAAGGCGCCGAGTCCGGCGAAGAGGAAGTCCAGGTAGCTGATGTGGTTGCTCACCAGCACCGCCCCGCCGGTGGCGGGGATGTTCTCGGCGCCCACGATGCTGATCCGCACGTCCAGCGCGCGGAAGCAGGTGAGCGCGGCGCGGATCACCGGCGGGTACACGAACTCTGCCACGTCAGCCCTACTTCCCACGGGCTGGTGCCCGGTCAGGTGGTACCCGGGGCGCAGGTCGGGGCCGTCCGAGACGCGGCACGCGGCAGCGGCCACGGGTGTGTTACTCGGAGATGATCCCTCGAAGGGGTGCCCGCTGTCACCTGAGCGGGTCCGGCTGCCGGGATTTGCCGTGGGGTTCCCGGCAGCCCTGAGACCTGTGTCTCACCTGGTCGGTCTCACCTGGTGCGTCGCGCCGCGCTCACCCGGCGGCGGCCCGCCGGGTGGTGAGGCGGTCGCGGCCGCGGCGCGTCAGCAGGTAGAGCTCGCAGCCGAGGCAGTAGCCGAAGGCGGCATTGAGGAAGGCGGCGGCCAGCGCGAGGGCGGTGGCGACCTGGCCGAGCAGGTCGGCCCCGGTGAGGTAGCCGGCGGTGCCGGCCAGGGCGAAGACCAGGCCGACGCCCTGGGCGAAGCGCGGTGGCCGGGCGTCCTCGAGCTCGCGCGGCGGGCCGAGCCGGGGCCGCAGCAGGTAGCGGTAGAGCAGGCCGTACGGCGAGTACGCCAGGCCGGCCAGCGCGCCGACGGCGAACACGGCGGTCTGGGCGGCGAGCAGGGGGCCGCTGCCGGTGATCAGGGCGGCGGCGAGCAGGAGGCTGGTGAGCGCGGCGGCGAAGCGCGGCCCGCGCGGGTCGATCTGCATGCGGGACTCCGGGTACTGCGAGGTGGGGCGGCCGGCCGGACCGGCGGCGGCTGACGGCGGAGCGGGGTCAGCGACAGCGGGAGGCGGTGGCCCGGCACAGGTCGACCACGCGGCGGCTGGTCAGCCGGGTCGTCCGGGCGGGGAGGGAGTCCACCCGGTGATCGTACGGGCCCGTGCCCGCCGGGTCGAGGCCCTGCCCGCCCGGTCCTCCTCGTGGGTGGCGCACACTGGGGCGGTGACCGGATGGGTGGTGTGCGGGGCGGTGCTCGCGCTGGCGAGCGCCTTCGGGCTGTGGCGTGCCGCGCGGGACGGGAGGCTGCGGATGCGGGCGAAGGACGGGGCGGTGCGGCTGTCGGCCGCGGACCTGGGGGCCGAGCTGGGGGAGCGGGCGACGCTGGTGCAGTTCTCGACGGCGTTCTGCCAGCCCTGCCGGGCGACCCGCCGGGTGCTGGCCGAGGTGGCCGCGATGGTGGACGGTGTGGCGCACCTGGAGCTGGACGCCGAGGAGCGGCTGGAGCTGGTCCGGCGGCTGGAGGTCCTGCGGACGCCGACCGTGCTGGTGCTGGACGCCGGGGGCCGGGTGGTGCGCCGGGCGTCCGGGCAGCCGCGTCGGGCGGACGTGATCGCGGCGCTGGGCGAGGCGGTCTGAGGCCCGGTCGGGCCTGCCACGGGGTGATCGCCGGGCGCGCGGCGGAGCGGTCGTCAGCCCGCTGCCTGTCAAGACCTTCAATCTCACAGCCCATCTGCCGCCCAGTCAGGTGGTATGCGGGCCGCACTGGGGCAGGATGGGGCGAAGACGGCAGTGCAGCCGTTCCGTCCCCCTTCCGTCCGGGCGTCGTGTCCGGGGCAGGTGCGGGGTGCGGGGCGGTCGGCCGGGGTCCGGGCAGCACTAAGCTACTGGCCAGTAGTGACGGCTAAGCTACTGGCGAGTATGCTGCCAGGAAGTTCCGGACGGGCTCAGGAAGACGCAGCCCGCGTGGGCCTGGAAGCGTCAGCTCCGCCCATTGCACAGCCGCAGCCGCCGGACGAGACCAGTACAGGAGACAGGCCGTGAGCTTGAGGATCGTTGTCTGTGTGAAGTACGTGCCCGACGCGACCGGTGACCGTCGCTTCGCGGACGACACCACCACCGACCGGGAGGGCGTGGACGGCCTCCTTTCGGAGCTGGACGAGTACGGCGTGGAGCAGGCGCTCCGCATCGCCGAGGCCTCCGGCGACGCCGAGGTCACCGTCCTGACGGTCGGCCCGGACGACGCCAAGGACGCCCTGCGCAAGGCCCTGTCCATGGGTGCCGACAAGGCCGTCCACGTCAACGACGACGACATCCACGGCACCGACGTGATCGGCACCTCCGCCATCATCGCCAAGGCCCTGGACAAGGTCGGCTACGACCTCGTGGTCTGCGGCATGGCCTCCACCGACGGCACCATGGGCGTGCTGCCGGCGCTGCTGGCCGAGCGCCTGGGCCTGCCCCAGGTCACCCTGCTCTCCGAGGTCTCGGTCGAGGGTGGCGTGGTCAAGGGCCGCCGTGACGGCGACGCCGCCACCGAGCAGGTCGAGGCCGAGCTGCCCGCCGTCGTGTCGGTCACCGACCAGTCCGGCGAGGCCCGCTACCCGTCCTTCAAGGGCATCATGGCCGCCAAGAAGAAGCCGGTGCAGTCGCTGGACCTGGACGACCTGGACATCGAGGCGGACGAGGTCGGCCTGGCCGGCTCCTGGACCGCCGTCGAGGCCGTCGCGGCCCGCCCGGCCCGTACCGCCGGCACCATCGTCAAGGACGAGGGCGAGGGCGGCAAGCAGCTGGCCACCTACCTCGCCGAGCAGAAGTTCATCTGACCCGTTGGACGTGGTGGCTGCCGGGCACGATGTGCCGGGCAGCCAGGAGATACAGGAGACATTGAGCAATGGGTGAGATTCTCGTTCTCGTCGACCACGCCGACGGCGCGGTCCGCAAGCCGGCCCTCGAACTGCTGACCCTGGCCCGCCGTATCGGCGAGCCCTCGGCCGTGGTCCTGGGCGCCGGCTCCGCCGCCGCCGAGATCGCCGCCAAGGCCGGCGAGTACGGCGCGGCCAAGGTGTACGTCGCCGACGGCGCCGAGTTCGCCGACCTGCTGGTGGTGCCGAAGGTCGACGCGCTGACCCAGATCGCCAAGGCCGCCGACGCCGCCGCGGTGCTGGTCACCTCCTCGGGCGAGGGCAAGGAGATCGCGGCCCGGGTCGCGCTCCGCCTCGGCTCGGGCATTATCACCGACGCCGTCGACCTGGAGGCCGGCGACGGCGGTCCGGTCGCCACCCAGTCGGTGTTCGCGGCCTCGTTCCAGGTCAAGTCCAAGGTCACCAAGGGCGCGCCGGTCATCACCGTCAAGCCGAACTCCACCAGCCCCGAGGCCGCCCCGGCCGCCGGCGCGGTCGAGAACGTCACCGTCGAGTTCACCGGCAAGGCCGCCAAGGTCACCTCGCGCACCCCGCGGGTGTCCTCGGGCCGCCCGGAGCTGACCGAGGCCGCGATCGTGGTCTCCGGCGGCCGCGGCGTCGGCGCCAAGGAGGGCTTCGGCGTGGTCGAGGAGCTCGCGGACGCGCTCGGCGCGGCCGTCGGCGCCTCGCGTGCCGCCGTCGACGCCGGCTGGTACCCGCACACCAACCAGGTCGGCCAGACCGGCAAGCAGGTCTCGCCGCAGCTGTACGTCGCCGCGGGCATCTCCGGCGCGATCCAGCACCGGGCCGGCATGCAGACCTCGAAGACCATCGTCGCCATCAACAAGGACCCCGAGGCGCCGATCTTCGAGCTGGTCGACTACGGCGTGGTCGGTGACCTGTTCACCGTCCTGCCGCAGCTGACCGGCGAGGTCAAGGCCCGCAAGGGCTGACCCGCCGAGCACCTCGCCGAAGGGCGCGGCACCCGGACCCCCGGGCCGCGCCCTTCGGCGTGCCCGGCCGCCGGCGCCGGGCCCCGGTGACGTGTCGGCGGTGCGCCGGTGTGCCGGTGGGGTGTCGGTGGTGTGCCGGTGTGCCGGTGGGGTGTCGGTGGGCCGTGCCACGATGCGGGCGGACCGGGCGGACCGGGACCGTCGGGATCACCGGACGTGGGAGAGCGGCATGGGCACCTGGGACCTCGGACCCTTCGACAACGACAGCGCGGCGGACTTCTGCGGCAGCCTCGACCGGGCGGGGGAGGCGGAGCGCGCGGGGCTGCTCCGGGCGGCCCTGGACGCGGCGGCCACCGCCGAGGGGTACCTGGACGGCGACGAGGGCGCACCGGCCGTCGCCGCGGCCGCGCTGGTCGCCGCGCAGCTGACGGGCGGCGCCGGGTCCGGCTCCGCGTACGGGCCCAAGGAGCCGCTGCCGGAGCTGCCCGGCGACCTGCGGCCGCTCGCCGTCCGCGCGCTGGACCGGGTCACCGGCGGGGACTCCGAACTGGCCGCGCTCTGGGACGACGCCGGGCACGGCGAGATGTGGCGGCGCGACCTCGGCCGGCTCCGGGCCGTGCTGACGGCACCCTGACGGGCGGCCTGACGGCCGGCCTGACGGGAGGTCGGCCGGGGCGGGGGGTGCCGGCCGCAGTGGTGAGGCCGCAGTGGGGAGCCGCCGCGGCCGTCCGGGCGTGCGCCGGAGTGCGGGGGCGATCGGCCCGCGCGGGGCACCGGTGCGCCGGTAGGCTCCCGGGCATGGGACTGCTGACGGCACTTGAAGGCGGCTTCGGCGACGCGGCGGACGCACTGGTGGTCGACGGCCGGCCGCTGTCGCGCGAGCAGCTGCTCGGGGCGGCGACGCTGGTGGCACAGCGGGTGGCCGGCGCCCCCGCGCTGGCCGTGCTCGCACGGCCGGCCGCCGAGACGGTGGTGGCGGTGGTCGGCGGGCTGCTCGCCGGGGTGCCCGTGGTGCCGCTGCCGCCCGACTCCGGGCCGAAGGAGCGCGGCCACATCCTGCGCGACTGCGGCGCGACCCTGCTGGCCGTGCCGGCGGGCGAAGGGGCGGCGGGCGACGCGGGAGCGGGGGAGGAGATCGAGGCGCTGCCGGTCGACCTGACGGCGCGTTCGGGCGGATCCTTCGCCGAGCCCGCCGGGGACCGTCCGGCCTTCGTGCTCTACACCTCCGGCACTACCGGCCCGCCCAAGGGTGCGCTGATCCCGCGGTCGGCGGTCGCCGCCGACCTGGACGCGCTGGCCGCGGCCTGGCGGTGGACCGCCGAGGACACCCTGGTGCACGGCCTGCCGCTGTTCCACGTGCACGGCCTGGTGCTCGGGGTGCTCGGCGCGCTGCGCACCGGCAGCCGGCTGGTGCACACCGGCCGGCCCACGCCGGAAGCGTACGCGGGCGCGCGCGGCAGCCTGTACTTCGGCGTGCCGACGGTGTGGTCCCGGGTGGCGGCGGACCACACCGCGGCGCGCGCGCTGGCCGGGGCCCGCCTGCTGGTCTCCGGCAGCGCCCCGCTGCCGGTGCCGGTGTTCGAGCAGCTGGCCGCGGTCACCGGGCACGCCCCGGTCGAGCGCTACGGCATGACCGAGTCGCTGATCACCGTCTCCACCCGGGCCGACGGCGAACGCCGCCCCGGCAGCGTCGGCCTGCCGGTCGACGGGGTGCGCACCCGGCTGGTCGGCGAGGACGGCGAGCCGCTGCCCGCGGACGGCGAGAGCGTCGGCGAGCTGCAGGTGGCCGGGCCGACGCTGTTCTCCGGCTACCTGAACCGGCCGGACGCCGACGCCGAGTCCTGGACGGCCGACGGCTGGTTCCGGACCGGCGACGTCGCGGTGGTCGGGCCCGACGGGTTCCACCGGATCGTCGGCCGCGCCTCGGTCGACCTGATCAAGAGCGGCGGGTACAAGATCGGCGCGGGCGAGGTGGAGGCGGCGCTGCGCGACCACCCGGCCGTCGCGGACGCGGCCGTGGTCGGGGCCCCCGACAGCGACCTCGGCCAGGCCGTGGTCGCGTACGTGATCGCCGACGGACCGGTGACGGGCGAACAGCTGACGGCGTTCGTGGCCGAACGGCTCTCGGTCCACAAGCGGCCCCGCCGGGTGGTGCTGGTGGACGAGCTGCCCCGCAACGCGCTGGGCAAGGTGCTGAAGAAGCAGCTGCTCCAGACCGCTACCCGAGCGCTCTGAGGGGCGCCGGGCGGGGAGCGGGCGCCGCCCGCGCGGCGACGGCGGACCGGCGGCGGACAGGTCCGAGGCATGGGGACCGGGCGGGCGCGGGTACCACCAGGGGTGGGTGTGGCCGCCGGACGGCGCGGCGTCAGGCGTCCGGCGCGGCCGCGCCGGGCGGGGCCGACGACAGGGGAGACAGTGATCGTCTGGGTCAATGGTCCGTACGGGGCGGGCAAGACCAGCGCCTGCCGGGAGCTGGTGGAACTCCTGCCCGGGAGCCTGCTGTTCGACCCCGCCCTGGTCGGGGCCGGTCTGCGGCGGGTGCTGCCGGCCGACCGGTTCGCGCCGGTCTCCGAGATCCAGGACCTGCCGTCCTGGCGGCGGCTGGTGCCGGAGGTGGCGGCGGCCCTGCTCGCCGAGGTGCCGGGCCCCCTGGTGGTGCCGATGAGCCTGCTGCGCGAGGACTACCGGGACGAGATCTTCGGCGCGCTGGCCACCCGGGGCCTGGCGGTGCACCACATCGTGCTGGACCCAGAGGAAACGATCCTGCTGGACCGCATCGGGGCGCGCGAAGAGCACCCCGGCCACCCCGGGCGGACCGAGCGGCTCCGCGACCGCTCGCTCGAACAGCTGCCCCGCTACCGCCAGGCCAGACGCTGGCTCGCCCGCGACGCCCACCTGCTCGACACCTCCGGCCTGACCCCCCGGCAGACCGCCGAACGGCTCGCCGAACTGGTCGAGGGCGGCGACGCCCGCTGCCCCATCGTGCGCAGCGACGACGCCACCGGTGACACCGTGGCCGCCGCCGTGCTGTTCTTCGACGAGCAGGGCCGGGTGCTGCTGGTCGACCCCGTCTACAAGCCGTCCTGGGAGTTCCCCGGCGGCGTGGTGGAACGCGGGGAGGCGCCCAGCGATGCGGCGCTGCGCGAGACCGCCGAGGAGCTCGGCCTGCACCTGGACTCCGCCGCGCTGCGCCTGCTCGCCGTCGACTGGGAACCCTGCACCGGGCCCCGCCGGGGCGGCCTGCGGCTGATGTTCGACGGCGGACGGCTGGACGAGCAGGCCCGGGCCCGGATCCGGCTGCCCCGCGACGAACTGCGCGGCTGGCGGTTCGTCACCCCGGACGAGGCCGCCCGCCTGCTGCCGCCCAACCGGCACCGCCGCCTGGTCGGCGCTCTGGAGGCCCGGGCCCAGGGGCGGCTGCGCTATCTGGAGGCCGGGCTCCCGGCGGCCGTCGGCGTGCCCTCCGGGTGATGGCCACCGGGGAGCCTCCCCGCGCGGGTGCGCGCGGCGGCGTCCGGGCGGACGGGCGCGGCGCGGGTGCGCTCGGGAGGCCGCGGCGGCTCAGAAGTCCGGCCGGGCCCGCAGGGCCGCCAGCGCGGGCGGCACCCGCTCGGGGGCGGCGAACGACCAGCCGGGGAAGCCGCCCCAGGCGATCGAGGTCCGCAGGTACCCGACCAGGGTGATCCCCGGCCGGCCGCCGACCCCGTCGACGACCGGGTCCGCGCAGTCGTCCGGCAGCGCCAGGTCGAAGCCGGCGCCGCTGACGTTGGCCCGGCGCGGCCCGTCCGCCCGGTGCGGCGTGTCCGGGAAACCCTGGTGGAAGCCGTCCTCGGGAGGGAGGTCCGGGTACTCCCCGGCGTCCTTGCGGTACTCCTCCCACTCCTCACGCAGACACTCCACCGACGGCAGCCACAGCGGGTCCGGGTAGAGCGGTGCGACGTGCCGTGGCGGACCGGCCGCAGCCGGGTACCGGTGGCCGAGACCGAGGGCCGCGCAGTCACCCACGAAGGAGACCCCGCCGAGGACCCGCAGCCCCGCCTCGTAGGCGGCCGGAAGCCGCCCGATCTCGGCGGCCAGCCGGTCGAGCGCGGCCAGGCAGTCGCCGGTCGGCCGCTCCCGGACCAGCCAGGCCGGGACGAAACCGAGCCCCGCCAGCTGCTCCTCGATCCGGCCGATCTGCCGGTCGGCCCGCAGCATCGTGGACTCCGCGACCGCGGCGACGTCCTCGCGCAGTGCGTCGGGGACCGGCCCGAGCGCGCGCAGCTCCGCCCAGACGGCCTCGTGCTCGCCGTCGGCGTACCGCCGGTGGTAGGAGGTCATCCCCGCAGCGTATCGAGCGGCACCGACAGCGGATGCGGTGGACGGCGGGGCGGGGAGGATGGACACATGCCGTTCACCTTGAGTCATCCGGCGGCGGTGCTGGTGCTGCTGCGCCGGGCCGGGGAGCGCGGCCCGCTGGTGGCCACGGCGCTGGTGGCCGGGTCGATGGCGCCCGACGTGCCGTTCTTCGCCGAATCGCTGCTGCCGGGGGTCTACCGCCACGGCGGGCCGACGCACCGTTGGTGGGCCGCGCCGACGCTGGACGTCGCCCTGACGGCGGCGCTGGCGGCCGGGTGGCACCTGTTGTGGCGCGGGCCGGTGGCGGCCCTGCTGCCGGCCGGCTGGATCCCGGCCGCGGCGGGCGACGGCCCGCCGCGGCCCGGGCCGTTCGCCCTCTCGGCGGCTATCGGGGCGGCCGGCCACCTCGGCTGGGACTCCTTCACCCACCGGGACCGGGCGGGCGTCCGGCTGCTGCCGGTGCTGAACCGGCGGGTCGCCGGGGTGCCGCTGTACACGGCGCTGCAGTACGGGAGTTCGCTGGCGGGTCTGGCGGTGCTGGCGCGGTACGCGGCGGCGGGGGCCGGCTCGGCCGCCGCCGCGTCCACTGCTTCCCCTGCCGTCCCGGCCGCCGAGCGGGCGGCGGTACGGAGGATGGCGTGGGCGGCGGCAGCGGCGGGGGCGGCGCACCGGCTGGCGCGGCGCCGGGGCGGCCGGATCGACGAGCTGTGCTTCGGCGCCGGGGCCGGGCTGGCGGTGGGGCTGGCGGCGTGGACGCTGCTGCGCGGGGCGGGGGCCGGCCGGGCCCGGTGAGCGTTCGGCGGCCGGACCGCCCGGGTGCGCCGCAGGCGGGCGGCCCGGCGGCGGCCGGGTGGTGTCGGAGGGGACCGGCGGCGGGCCCGGCGAGGCGGCGGGGTAGCCCCGCGGTGTCCGGCGCGACTTCGCCAACGTGCCCTAGCCGGCGTCAGCGGGTGGGCTCCCGGGGCCCGCTGGGGCCGCCACCTGCGATCGACGGGAGCCGGGGCGTCTACCATTGGCCGACGTGACTGATACCGGTAGCTCGCTTGGCCAGGACCCGATGGACTTCACCGACTCCGACAGCGGCCCCGACACCGAAACGGGCGCCGCCGGACCCGACCCGCTGGGCGGCGTGTGGGACGTGGTGGTGGTCGGCGCCGGCCCGGCCGGCTCCTCCGCCGCGTACGCCGCGGCCGTGCAGGGCCGGCGGGTGCTGCTGCTCGACAAGGCCGAGCATCCCCGCTACAAGACCTGCGGCGGCGGGATCATCGGCTTCTCCCGGGACAGCCTGCCGCCGGACTTCAAGCTGCCGCTGCAGGACCGCATCCACGCCGTCACCTTCGCGCTGAACGGCCGGTACACCCGCACCCGCCGCTCCAAGCGGATGCTGTTCGGTCTGGTCAACCGGGACGAGTTCGACCTGCGTCTGACGCAGTCCGCCGAGCAGGCCGGCGCCGTGCTGGTCACCGGCGTCACCGTCACCGGCGTGGAGCAGCAGGACGGCGAGGGCGGCGGCACGGTCTCCGTCACCACCTCCGACGGCCGCCGGGTCGAGGCGCGGGCGGTGGTCGGCGCGGACGGTTCGGCGAGCCGGATCGGCCGTCACGTCGGGGTGAGCTTCGACCAGATCGATCTCGGCCTGGAGGCCGAGATCCCGGTGCCCGAGTCGGTCTCCCGGCACTGGGCCGGCCGGATCCACCTGGACTGGGGCCCGCTGCCCGGCTCGTACGGCTGGGTCTTCCCGAAGACCGACTCCGGCACGCTGACGGTCGGGGTGATCTCGGCGCGCGGCGACGGCGAGCGGACCAAGGAGTACCTGGCCGACTACATCCGCCGGCTCGGCCTGGCCGGTTTCACCCCGAGCGTCGAGTCGGGCCACCTGACCCGCTGCCGGGCCGAGGACTCGCCGCTGTCCCGCGGCCGGGTCCTGGTGGCCGGTGACGCCGCCGGGCTGCTGGAGCCGTGGACCCGCGAGGGCATCTCGTACGCGCTGCGCTCGGGCCGGCTGGCCGGTGAGTGGGCCGTCAAGGTGGCCGAGGCGGACGGCGGGGCGGACGTGCGCCGGCAGGCGCTCAACTACGCGTTCGCGATCAAGGCCGGACTGGGCGTGGAGATGCGGGCGGGCAAGGTGATGCTCGCGGCCTTCGAGCGCCGGCCGCAGGTCTTCCACGCGGCGGTCTGCCTGGTCGCGGCGGCCTGGCGGGCGTTCGCCCGGGCGACCCAGGGCCACACCAGCTTCGCCGAGGTGATGCGCGACCACCGGGCGGCCCGCAAGCTGGCCGCCGTCGCCGGCCGCTGAGCCGTACGGGCCCCGGGGCGGGCGGCGGTCCGCGCCCGCCCGCGCCGGGGCCCGGCGGTCACTTGAGGCCGCTGTCGAGGGCGGTGATCAGGGTGCCCGACGGGGTGTCGCCGGACATCTCCCAGACCATCGCGCCGAGCAGGTTCTGCGACTTCAGGTAGGCGGTCTTCCGGCTGATCGACCACGGGTCGTCGAAGGTCCACCACTGCCCGCCGGCGCCGGTGTAGCCGAAGGTGGAGACCGACTGGGTGTCGTGGTGGACGGTCAGGTTCGGCACGCTTACCAGCAGGTTGGCGTACCCGCGGGTGCCCGCCTCCTCGGCGAACTGCCCGGGCGCCGCGCCGCCGGCCGGCTGCCACTCGCCGTCCGCGCCGCCGTCGGCGACGGCCTGCCAGCCGCGGCCGTAGAACGGGAATCCGATGGTCAGCTTGCGCGGGTTCACCCCGGCGCCGAGGTACGCCCGGACGGCGCCGTCGACGCTGAAGTGGAAGCCGTACGGGTCCTGGGCGTCGGGGTAGAGGTCGGCCTGGTGACCGGTGCGGTTCGGCTCCCAGGAGTTGTCGCTGCCGGCGCCGTGGAAGTCGTAGCCCTGGATGTTGGCCACGTCCAGAGACCGGAAGATCTTCGTCAGGTCCCAGCCCTGGCCGATCTTGACCGGGTCGGCAGGCGTGAACGCGGTGAGCAGCCGGTGCGGACCGCCGAGGGCGTCCAGCTGCTTGCGGAACTCGGCCAGCAGCAGGGTCAGGTCGGCCTTGTCGGCCGGCGACCAGTGGTTGCCGGGGTGGCCGTCGGGGGAGCCGGGCCACTCCCAGTCCAGGTCGATGCCGTCGAAGATCCCGGCCGCGACGCCGGGCCCGCCGGCGCCGTTGTACGCGGGCAGGTCGCCCTTGATCCAGGTGTCCACGCAGGACTTGACGAACTTCTGCCGGGAGGCGTCGGTGGCCGCCACGTCGCTGAAGTACTTGGAGTAGGTCCAGCCGCCGAGCGAGACCACCACCTTGAGGTTCGGGTACTTGGCCTTGAGCTTCTTCAACTGGTTGAAGTTGCCGCGCAGCGGGCCCCAGCCGTCGTCGGCCACGCCGTCGACCGACTGGGCGGCACTGAACGGCCGGGCGTAGTCGGCGTCCGCGTCGCCGGCCCCGGTGCCCTGGTCGGGGTCCTGCGGGTCGGCGGTGGTGCCCTTGGTGACGCCGGCCAGGCAGGTCAGGTTGACCGGGTCGATGTTCTCGAAGGCGTAGTTGATCACGTCGAGCTTGGCCGCGCTGCCCGAGGTGTCGAGGTTCTTGACGAAGTACTGGCGGCCGTAGATGCCCCACTGGGTGAAGTAGCCGACCCGGGTGTACTTTCCCGCACCGGCCAGGTCGCCGGTGGTGACGGTGAGGGCGGCGGAGGCGGGCGAGGCGTTGTCGGCGGCGTCCCTGGCCTTCACCGTGAAGGTGTAGGCGGTCGCCGGGGCCAGGCCGGTGACGGCCGCCGTGGTGCCGGTCACGGTCTGCACCTGGACGCCGTCCTGGTACAGGTCGTAGGCGGCCACCCCCTGGTTGTCGGTGGCGGCGTTCCAGGCGAGCGTCACGCCGGAGCCGGTGACGGCGGTGGCGCGCAGGCTGCCGGGCGCGGTCGGCGGGGTGGGGTCGGTGGCGGGGTCGACGGTCCGGGCGCTGACCGCGGCGCTCGCCGGGCCGGTGGTGCCGCGGGTGTCCTTCGCCCGGACGGTGAGGGTGTAGGCGGTGGCCGGGGTGAGCCCGGTGACGGTCGCGGTGGTGCCCGGGGCGGTGGCCAGCACGGTGGCGCCGGACAGCACCTCGTACGAGGCGACCGGGAAGTCGCCGGGCGCGGCCGCCGTCCAGCTCAGCGCGAGGCTGTGCGCGGTCGCGCCGGTCAGCTGCGGGGTGCCGGGCGCGCCGGGCGGCACGTCCTGGCCGCCGTCGCACTTGTCGCCGTTGATCCGGCAGTTGGCGGGGGCCGTGATCGGGCCGGTGGCCACGAACCAGAAGCTGTAGGGCTCGGTGGTGGCGTGCGGCTGCACGGTGCCGTTGTAGTAGGCGTTGACGGCGCTGACGTGGCGTCCGCTGACCGTCGCGGTGCCGTTGTAGCTGCTGCTGATCGTCACCCCGGCGGGCAGGTCGAACTCCAGCGTCCAGCCGGTGACGGCGGTCGCGTTGTCGTTGTGCACCACGAAGGTGCCCTTCCACCAGGAGCCGTTGTCGGCCGTGGTGAAGACGGCGGTGAGCCGGCCCGCGGCGTGCGCGGGCGTGGCGGCGAGCAGGGCGAGCGGAAGGACGAGCGAAGCCAGCAGGGCCAGGAGTCTGCCCCTGGCGTGGTGCCTCGACCGGACGAGCATCGGTGCTCCCTGTGTGGTGTGGGGGATCCGTACAGGGGTGCCGGGGAGCCACTGGCACTGTAGGTGGACCGGATCGGCCCGTCAACAGGTCCAGACCACAAGGGAGTTGGGCCGCGCCAGGCGGCGGCGCCGGTCAGCGGCAGAGCTGGTCGCCGAGCGGGCTGCGCGCGTACAGCACCGCCCGGCCGTGCCGGGCCCGGGTCACCAGCCGGGTGGCCGACAGCACCGCCAGGTGCTGGCTGACCGCGCCCGGGGTGACGCCGAGCCGGCGGGCCAGCTCGGTGGTCGAGCACGGCTCGGCCAGCAGCGTCAGCAGCCGCGCCTTCGGGCCGCCGACCAGCTGTTCCAGGGCCCGCGGCGGGGCCGGTGGGCGGCAGGCGCCGCCCAGGGTGGCCTGCCCGCGGGCCGGGTAGGTGATGGCCGGCGGATGGCGGTCGCTGATCGAGCTGATCGCGCCGCGGGCGAAGCAGGTCGGCAGGAACACCAGGCCGCGCCCGCCCACCTCGACGTCCACCTCGCCGTGCCGGCAGCCCCGGCTGATCGTCAGCACCCCCTCATCCCAGTGCAGCCGGCCGTCCAGGTCGCGGAAGACCGCCGCCGCGCCGCGCTCCGCCAGCACCCGGGAGCGGTGCACCAGGTCGGCGTGCAGCACCGAGCGGGCCCGCGGCCACCAGGCGGGGTGCAGGCAGAGCTCCCAGTACTCCTCCAGCGCGTCGGCGATCCGCGCCAGCAGCCGGGCCGGGTCGGCGAGGCCCTCGGCCAGCGGCGAGGGGACCGGCCGCCGGCCCGGCGCGAACGTCCGGGCCAGCTGCCCCGCCAGCTCCCCGGGCGGCAGGGCCCGTACCTCGGCCAGCTCCGCCCGGACGTCCGGGAACGGCACCGCCGGCCGCGGGGTCAGGAAGTCCGGTACGTAGCCGTTGTCGGCGACCAGCGACCGCAGCAGCGTGCCGTCCAGCCGCTCGAAGGCGGGCCGCATCGGCTCGAACCAGGGCCGCTGGTGGGGGTGGCGCCCGGGCCGGGTCCACATCTGGAGGCTCAGCACCGCCTCCTGCAGCGGTGAGCAGGCGAAGGAGACGGCGGCCAGCGCGTCCAGACCGAGCCGGAAACGGTGCACACGCCCCCCAGGTTTCAGGCCGGGGCTAAATCATTACCCCGGCTGCCCGCCCCGCGGTCTGATCATGCCATGCACACCAGTACCACCGGCCCGGCCGGCCTCCTCGCCCTGCCCGCCCGCCTGCTGCACCCCGAACCGGTGGTCCGCCGGCTCAGCGTGATCGTCTTCGTCAACACCCTCGGCAGCGGCCTGTCGATGACGCTCGGGGTGCTGTGGTTCACCCGGATGCTCGGTTTCGGCGCCGCGCAGGTCGGCCTCGGCCTCACCGCGGCCGGACTCTGCGGCGTCCTCGCGGGTGTGCCCGCCGGCCGGGCCTCGGACCGCTGGGGCGCCAGACCGGTACTGATCGTGCTGGTCTGCGTCCAGGCGCTCGGCACCGCCGGCTACACGCTGATCCACGGCTACGCCCTGTTCGTCCCGCTGGCCTGCGTGGTCGCCGCAGCCGACCGCGGTGCCACCGCCGTGCGCGCCGCCCTCTACGCCGACGTGCTGCCGCCCGACGACCGGGTCGCCTGCCGGGCCTACCTGCGCTCGGTCACCAACGTCGGGATCGCCCTCGGGGCCTGCCTGGCCGCGCTCGTCCTGGAGGCCGACACCCGCAGCGCGTACCTCGCCGCGCTGATCACCGACGCGGCCTCGTTCGCCGTGGTCGCCGTGCTGTTCGCGGTCCTGGTCCCGGACCGTCCCCGGGCCGCCGCGGACGGCCGCCCGGCCGGGCGCACCGGCGGCCCCAACCCGGCCCTGCGCAACCTGCCCTACCTCGCCGTCACGGCCCTCAACGGCGTCCTCACCCTGCAGTTCGCGATGCTGGAGGTCGGGGTGCCGCTGTGGGTCGTCCAGCAGACCGAGGCGCCGCGGGCGATGGTCGCGGGCTCGATGCTGGTCAACACCGTGCTGGTGATCGCCCTCCAGGTACGGGCCACCCGCAGCGTCGACCGGCCCTCGGCGGCCGCCCGCGCGTTCCGGCGCGGCGGCCTGCTGGTGGCCTGCTCCTGCGTGGTGCTGGCGCTCGCCCACGGGCTCCCCGCGGCCGTCGCCGCCCTGCTGGTGGTGGCGGGGGTCGCGCTCCAGGCCCTGGGCGAGGTGCTCGGCCAGGCCGGCACCTGGTCGCTCGGCTACGACCTCGCGGCCGACGGCGCCCACGGCGCCCACCAGGGCGTGTTCAACACCGGCCAGGCCGCCGCGATGATGCTCGGACCGGCCCTGGTCACCTGGCTGCTGATCGGCCACGGCCTGCTCGGCTGGCTGCTCCTGGGCACCCTGTTCGCGGCCGGCGCCCTCGCCATGGGCCCGACCGTCCGCTGGGCCGAACGCCGCCCGGCCCCGGTCGTCGCGGCCTGAAGCCCGCGGGCAGCCCGGCGCTCAGGCGCGGACCCACCGGTGCAGCGCGCCGCCATCCTCGTCCAGGGTCAGCCAGCTGCCGTCGCCGAGCGCCCGCGGGTGGCCGCGGACCGGCCGCGGGTAGGCGATCGGGCCGAGCGGGCGGAGCGTCAGCGCGTCCAGCAGCCAGTGCTCGCCGTCCTCCCGGGACCGCCTGCCCGCGGCCGTCAGTACGGTGTACGGGTCCAGGAACCCGGCGAGCAGGTCCCACGGCTCACCGAGGGCGCCGCGGGCCATCACCGTTGCCCCGTCGGGGAAGCGGTGCAGCAGCAGGTCGCCGCTGCCGTGCGGAGCGGTCAGGAAGGCCAGGCCGGACGGGTGGACGTCGGACACCACCCGGAAGCCGTCCCCGAGGGGATGCGCCGTCAGCCCCGTGCCGTCCCAGTGGCCGAGGTACAGCGGTGAGCCGTCCTGGCCCTGGCCGATGCCGAGCAGCATCCGCCCGCCGTCCGGGTGGGGGATCTGGTACGAGCCGGCGGTGCAGCCCTCGATCCGGGCCCGGCCGAGCGGGCGGCCGTCGGCCAGGCCGAGCACCACCCACTCCTCGTGGCTGTCCACGGCCGGATCGCCGTGGTCGATGTCCGGCAGTACGTGCGCCCAGACCGTCTGCCCGTCCACCCCGACCCGGCAGGAGCCGTTGTCACGTCCGGGGCAGGGCGCCGGGCCCTCGTGGCGGTGGCGGCCCTCACCCCAGCACCCGTGCCGGTACTCCCACCGGAGCCGCCCGGCACGGTCGACCGCCCGGACGGAGCGCTGCCCGCACAGCACCAGCAACCCGCCGTCGGGGGACACCGCGTGGACGCCGCCGGACCAGCCCGGCCACGGATTCGGC
This sequence comes from Kitasatospora sp. NPDC048540, assembly GCF_040651175.1. Classification (NCBI taxonomy): domain Bacteria; kingdom Bacillati; phylum Actinomycetota; class Actinomycetes; order Kitasatosporales; family Streptomycetaceae; genus Kitasatospora; species Kitasatospora sp. NPDC048540. Next base: position 27,591 of record NZ_JBEZIR010000062.1, on the reverse strand, counting down.
ACGGTGCTCTCCGGTGCGGTGTCACCCGCGAACACGCGGTCCAGGTCGTACACCGCGAGCAGGTCGCCGTCGCGCAGCACCGCCCGGCGCGGGCCGGGGCCCAGGGTGAGCGCATGACCGCCGGTCACCGCCCGGGCGTCGGGCAGCACGGCGGTGGCCAGCAGACGGGCGCCGATCGGCACGGGTGATCCTCCGGGAGGGACAGCACGGCGGCGGCAGCGGTCAGCGGACGACCGCGGGCAGGGGGCGCAGGTGGGGGCGGTCGGCCGGGGGGACGTCGGTGGCCGGGCCGGCGGCGCGCAGGACCACGTCCAGGACGGCGTCCGGGTCGCAGCCGTAGCCGCCGGAGGCCCAGGCCGAGTTGGCCTCCACCACCGCCCAGCGGCCGGAGTCGAGCCGGCCGACGTCGACCGCCACCGCGCTCGGCAGGCCGCCGCAGGCCAGGACCTCGGCGGTGAACGCCAGCACCTCGGCCCGGTCGGGGTCGTCCTCGAGCGGGACGACGTCGAGCCGCCCGCCGGACTGGTAGCGGCTGCCGGTACGGACCTCGCCGTCCAGCACGAACAGCCGGTACTCCCGCTCGAACGACACCACCTCGCTGACCAGCACCGGCAGGTCCTCCGGCAGGGTGCCGGGCGCGGGCAGGCCGGCGCCGCCCTCGTACACCCGGGCCGCGAACAGCTTGTCGCCGGGCGGCTTGACGAACGCCGGCCCCGCCGACCGCCGCGCCCCGGCCAGCGTGCCGAGCGTGACCCGGCGCCCGGTCAGCCCGTACGGCAGCGACGGGAGCCAGCCGGCCGGGTCCTCCAGTGCGCCGATGCCGAGCTCCGCGCCCACCGCGTCCGCGAACAGCGGTCCGCCGTACAGGTGCGCCGGGCGCAGGCCGCGCAGTTCCTCGGGCACCGCCCAGCGGGTGGCGGTGTGGGCGCGCAGGCCGCGGCGGCGGGCGGCGGTGAGCAGTTGCAGGCCGGTCTCGTTGACCCGGGGTGCGAGGAGCAGGAGTCGGTCGGTCACCCGGTCGATCCTGCCGGTTCCGACCCGCCGCCGACCAGCGGTTTTCCGGGGCTCCCTGGCCCGGGGCGAGCGGCTCGTGCGAGAGTGCCCAGCGTCCGACCCACCCTCAGCCGGAAAGCAGGCAGCCGCGATGACCCGCGAGGTCCCCTTCGTCCGCATCACCACCGCCGATGCCGTCACCACCCTGGAGCTGGACTCCCCGCACAACCGCAACGCGCTCTCCACCCGGCTGATGGCCGAGCTGGCGAAGGGCCTCGCGGACGCAGCCGCCGACCCGGCCGTCCGGGCCGTGGTGCTCGGCCACACCGGCAAGGTGTTCTGCGCGGGCGCCGACCTGTCGGAGGCCACCGGCGCCGACCCGACGGTGGGCCCGCGCGGGCTGGTGGACCTCCAGCGCGCCATCGTCGACTGCCCGAAGCCGGTGATCGCCGTGGTGGACGGGCACGTCCGGGCCGGCGGCCTCGGCCTGCTGGGCGCCGCCGACCTGGTGATCGCCGGGCCCGCGTCGACCTTCGCCTTCACCGAGGTGCGCCTGGGCCTGGCGCCCGCCGTGATCTCGCTGCCGCTGCGCCCGCTGCTCGAGCCGCGGGCCGCCTCCCGGTACTACCTGACCGGCGAGACCTTCCAGGCCGCGGAGGCCGCCCGGATCGGTCTGGTCACCGAGGCCGCCGAGGACCCGCAGACGGTGCTCAAGACGGTCCTGGACGCGATCCGGCTCGGCTCGCCGCAGGGCCTCGCCGAGTCGAAGCGCCTGGTGACCGCGGACAAGGTGGCCTCGTTCGAGCGGGACGGCGAGGAGCGGGTGGCGCAGTCCGCGCGGCTGTTCGGCTCCGAGGAGGCGCAGCAGGGCATGCGGGCGTTCCTGGAGCGCCGACCGGCGCCGTGGGCGCAGTGACCCGTCGGGGCGCCGGGCGGTCCGCCGCCCGGAGCGGCGGTCAGCCCCAGCGGATCGGGGAGCCCTCGCGCCACAGGTCGAGCAGCGAGGCGTCCCCGGCCACCTCGGCCCGGTCGGCCGGCAGCCGGTTCCAGAGCAGCAGGTAGAGGTCGTGGGCGCGGCCGGTCACGGTGCAGTCGGCCGGGCCGGCCCCCGCGCCCTCGGTGACCGTGACCGGGTCCCGGCCGATCGTCACCAGCCAGGACACCGGCCGGTCGGTGGCCCGCACCAGCAGGGTGCGGGTCCGCTCGCTGCGCAGCCGGCCGCGGGGGCGGACCAGGAACCCGGTGAGCAGCTCGGCGAGGCCGTCGGCGGCGAACGCCGGGTCGGTGGCGGTCGGCTCGGCGGGCCCGGCCGCGGACTCGGCGTCCACCCGGTGCACGGCCGTCTCGTGGGCCTGCCGCCGGGCCCAGAACGCCAGCGGCGACTTCGCCGGCAGGAAGCTCCAGCAGTCCAGGCCGGCCGGGGCCCGGTCGAGCTCGGCGACCAGGGCGGCGTGTCCGTCCCGGAACCAGCCGAGCAGCCCGGCGTCGGCCGGGTCCGGTCCCCGGGCGGCCCGGGTCGCGGCCTCGTCCGGCGGCTGCCGTAGGCGGTCGCGGACGATCGCGGTGGCCCAGCGGTGCACCTGGCCGGTGTGCAGCAGCAGGTCGCGCAGCCGCCACTCGGGGCAGGTCGGCACCGGGGCGTCCAGGTCGGTGCGGCCGGCGGCGTCGGCCAGCAGGGCGCCTTCGCGGCGCAGCGCGTCGAGGTGCTCGGAGATCTCCACCGGCGCAGTCTGCCATCCGGCGGATGTGATGTTGATCCCTCGCCAGGCCGACGCCGGGCCGCCGGCCGATACGGTAGCGGCATGCCGATCACCCGTACGCTCCTGACCGCTGCCCGCTCCCGAGGCCGCCGCGCCGCCGGGCGGTTGGTGCACCGCGGGTGGCGCTGGGTGCAGGAGGCCGGGGCGGTCTCCAACCGCAACCCGGGCCCGTACCGGTTCGGGGAGCTCGGTGACGGCAGCAAGCTGGCGTTCCCGCTCGGCACGGTCTTCAACGAGCAGTCGATCGCGATCGGGCCGTTCTGCATCATCGGTGAGCGGGTCACCATCTCGGCCGGGTTCCTGCCCGGGCTGGACCTCGGGCCGGAGCCGATCGTGCGGATCGGCGGCGGCTGCGTGATAGGCCGCGGCAGCCACCTGGTCGGCCACCAGTCGATCGTCCTCGGCGACAACGTGTGGACCGGCCCGGGCGTGTACATCACCGACCAGGCGCACGAGTACCGGGACACCGAGCTGCCGATCGGCAAGCAGTGGCCGCGCAACGAGCCGGTGGAGATTGGCGCCGGCTCCTGGATCGGCACCGGCGCGGTGATCCTGCCGGGCGCCCGGATCGGCCGCAACGTGGTGGTCGCGGCCAACGCGGTGGTGATGGGGGAGATCCCCGACCACAGCGTGGTGGCGGGCGCCCCGGCGAAGGTGGTCCGCTCCTGGACGCCCGCCGAGGGCTGGCAGCCGCCGATCCGCCACGACGCGCCCCGCCCGCTCCCGGAGGGCGTCACCGCCGAGCAGCTGCGCGCCCTGGTCGGCTGGGACCTGCACATCCCGGAGGCCGAGCCCGGCCACTAGGCCGAGCCCGGCCACCAGGCCGGACCCGGCCCCGGGGCACTACTTCTCGAGGCCGTCCCAGCCCCAGCGCGGGGTGGGCCCGGGGTCGCCGAGGTCCTGCCCGACCGGTTCGGCGGAGACCTCGCGGGCGATCCGGGTGCCCCAGTCGAAGTACTCCAGGACACGCCGGCGCAGCAGGCCGTCGTCGGGGAGCTCCTGCTCCACGGCGGCCGCCATCAGCTCCATCCAGCGGACCCGCTGCTCCTCGGTGATGGCGAGGCCGAGGTGGGCGCGCAGCAGCGCCTGGTGGCCGCCGAGGTCGGCGGTGAACCGGTCGGGCCCGCCGAAGACCTCGGCGAGCCAGACGGCGACGTGTTCGATGTGGGTGGGGGTGAAGTCGGCGAAGACCGGTGCGAGCAGCAGGTCGGCCAGCACCAGGTCGTAGAAGGTGTTGCTGAGCCGCCGCAGCGCGGCGGTCCCGCCGACGGCGTCGTACAGGTTTCCGGTGGGCTCGGGCATGGGTCCTCCTGGGGTCACGGCCACCGGCATCCCCGACCTGATGGCCCGTCACCGGTCAGGGTACGGAACGCCAGGCGTCGGCGATGAGCCGGTCCAGGTCCGAGCGGTCCGGGTGCCAGCCGAGTTCACGCCGGATCAGGGCGGTGTCGGAGACCAGCCGTGGCGCCTCGGGCTGGGCCGGGCGGTGGACCACCGGCACCGGGCGGCCGGTGATCCGCTCCACCGCGGCGATGATGTCCAGCATGGCGGCGGGCGTCGAGCCGACGTTGTAGGTGCGGCCCGCGGCGGCGGGCGTGGTGAGGGCCAGCAGGTAGGCCCGGGCCACGTCGTCGACGTGGACGAAGTCGCGGACCACGGTGCCGTCGCCGTTGAGCTCCAGGTGGGGGTGGTGGCCGGCGGCGACGGCGAGCGCCTTGGGGATGATCCGGGCCTCGTCGACGTCACCGGTGCCGGCCGCGTTGAAGCAGCGCAGCACCACGGGACGGACGGCGCCCTCGGCGGCGCGGGCGTGCAGCAGCTGTTCGGCGGCGAGCTTGGAGGCGCCGTACGGGTTGCCGGGCGCCGGCGGGGTCGACTCGGTGATCGGCTGCCGCTCGGGCGCGCCGTACACGGCCGCGGTCGAGCCGAAGACCAGCGGGACCGGGTCGGGGCGGCCGGCCAGCGCGTCCAGCAGGGCGGCCATCCCGCCGTGGTTGACCTCCCAGTGCGCCTCGGGGCGGACCACCGACTCGCGGCTGCGGGTCAGCGCCGCGAGGTGGCAGACGCCGTCGACCCCGGCGACGGCGGGTGCCAGGGCCGCGCGGTCGCGGATGTCGCCCCGCAGGCTGCGGGTGACGGGCAGCCCGGGCGGTGCCTGGGCCCGCCGCCCGAAGGCCCACACCTCGTGCCCGGCCGCGGCGAGCTGCCGCACCACGGCCGTGCCGACGAACCCGTACGCCCCGGTGACCAGGACCCGCACCGCTACCGCCCCTCCTGCGGCCGGCGCGGCGCACACCGCCGTCCGGCCCGATCTCGTCCCCGGGCCGGGCCACCCCGGCCGGCCCGCCGCACCCCCGCCGCCCGGCGGGAGCGGGTGTCTCAGCCCGTGGCGGGCGGTGTCAGGGTGACCAGCGCGGCCGTGCCCGCGACCCGCAGCAGGGCGGTGGCGCCGCCCGGCAGCAGTGCCGCGTCGAAGCGGCCGAGCCGCACGCCGTCCGGCTCCGGGCGGTCCGGGCCCGAGCCGTCCGGGTCCAGCCGGGCTTCGCCGGCCAGGCAGACCAGCAGCAGGTCGGCGCCGGCCGGGACCCGCAGGGCGCGTCCCTCGGCGGTGACCTCGACCTGGGCGGTGGCGTGGCCGCGGCGGGTCATCACGTTGAAGTCGACGACCGGGCCGCCGAGCAGCCGGCAGTCGGTGGCGGCGTCGCCGGGGAAGGCGAACGGCTCGAACGGTGCGGCGAGCCGGTGTTCGGCGCCGTCGACGGTCAGGGCCATGCCGTCGCCCTCGACCACGGTGATCACCCGATCGACGCCGTCGAAGCGGGAGAACGGGCCGCCCTGCGCGACGTCGGCGAGGCTCACCCGCCAGGCGAAGTCGGCCAGCGCGGCGCCGGCCGGGAAGCCGGCCACCTCCCGGGTGACGCCGCCGCCGTTCAGCCAGGGGCTGGCCGCCCGGTCGTGTGCCCGCAGTACCTGGATCGCCATCTGCCCCGTCCGTCCCGTCCGTGCTCCTCGGCCGCATCCTGCCACGTCGGCGGGCCCACCCGGGAACGGCCCGGGAACGGCGGCGTCCCGCCCCGCGCGGTTCGCGGGACGGGACGGCGCCGAGGGGCGGGTGGGGTCAGTCGATGGTGACGACCTGCTCGGCCTGCGGCCCCTTCGGGCCCTGGGTGACGTCGTACTCCACCCGGTTGCCCTCCTCGAGCGACTTGAAGCCGCTGGTCTGGATGGCCGAGAAGTGGACGAACACGTCCGGGCCGCCGTCGTCCTGCTGGATGAAACCGAAGCCCTTGTCGGCGTTGAACCACTTCACCGTGCCAGTAGCCATGGGTACGCGCATCTCCTTCGCTGCCACCGCGTGCGCTTCGCACACGGGCCCGTCGCAGCCACCTGCTGCCGGGACCGGGCGAAATCCATCCTCCCCGGGCCGGGGCGTTCCGCCCGTCAGGCTGCCGGTGTGTCGCGGAGCGTGTCACCGGCGCCACCGGGGGTGCCCGGGCGGGCCGCGCCGCGCCGTCCGCCGCCGACGGCCAGGGCCAGCAACCCGGCCAGTACGGCGGCCGCCGCGACCGTGGTCAGCGCGGTCGGCAGGCTGCTGGCGTCGGCCAGGAAACCGATCACCGGCGGGCCGATCAGCATGCCCGCGTACCCCAGGGTGGAGGCGGTCGCCACCCCGCGCGGGCCGCCCGCCGCGCCGGCCTGGGCGATGGCCAGCGGGAACAGGTTGGCCAGTCCGAGGCCGACCAGGACGAACCCGGCGAGCGCCGCCGGGACGGACGGCACCAGCGCGGCGAGCAGCATGCCGGCGCCCGCCGTCAGCCCGCCCGCCAGCATCAGCCGGCGCTGCCCGAGCCGGACCGACAGCCAGGTGCCGCTCACCCGCCCCGCCGTCATCGCCAGCGCGTACGTGGCGTACCCGGCGGCCGCCAGCCCCGCGCTCGCGTGCACGTCGTCGGTCAGGTGCAGGGTCGCCCAGTCGGCGAGCGCGCCCTCGCCGTACGCGGTGCACAGGGCGGTCAGGCCGAGCAGCAGCACCAGCAGCCGGGCGTGCGGCAGTCCGCGCCGCCCGGTGGCGGTGGGCGCGGCGGTGGACCGGCCGGCCGGCGGGGTGTGCGGCGCGGCGGCCGGGGTGCGCAGCAGGACGGCGCCGGCGGCGGCGGTCACCGCGAGGCCGAGCAGGCCGCCGAGGGCGAGCGCCCAGGCGGTGGTGAGGACGCCGGCCAGCAGGCCGCCGACGGCCGCGCCGAGCAGGCCGCCGAGGCTGTACCCGGCGTGAAAGCTGGGCATGACGGGCCGTCGCAGTTGGGCGACCAGGTCGACGGCGGCGCTGTTCATCGCGACGTTGGCGGCGCCGTAGCCCGCGCCGAACAGCAGCAGGACGGCGCCGAGCGAGGCGACCGAGTGGGTGTGCGCGGGCAGCGGGACGGCCAGCGCGAGCAGGGTGAGCGAGGCGACGGTGACGGGCCTGCTGCCGTACCGCACGCAGAGCCGGCCGACCAGCGGCATGGTGGCCACCGCGCCGGCCGACACGCACAGCAGGGCCAGGCCGAGCGCGCTGTGCGAGGCTGCGACCTGGGCCCTGACGTCCGGGATCCGGACCACCCAGGCGGCGAACAGGAAGCCGTCGACGGCGAAGAAGGCGGTGAGCGCGAGCCGGGCGGCGGACCAGGCCGGCGGCTGCGCCGGGGTGCGGTCGGCGGCCGCGTCGGGGGTGTCGCCGGTGGGGCCGATCGGGTGATCGAGGGGGGAGGACGGGACGGAGGTTTTGTTTATTGGCGGCACAAAGTCAGAATAGGGGAGTGCAGCACTCACCGACAAGCCCGACCTCCGCCCACGAGGCCCGCCGCCGCCCCGCCCCGGACCGCGGCCGCACCCTGCTCGGCCCCGCGCTGCGGCTGGTCCACACCGGACAGGCCCCCACCCGCTCCGCCCTGACCGGCGGCCTGGAGGTGACCCGCGCCACCGCCGGCGCCGTCACCGCCGAACTCGAGGCGCTCGGCCTGATCACCGTCGACTCCCGGCCGGCGGGCGGCGGCCGCGGCCGCCCCTCGCACCGGCTCGCCGTCGACCCGAACGGACCCGTGGTGGTCGCGGCCCAGCTCCACGCGGACGGGGTGAGCGTCTCGCTCGCCGGGCTGGCCGGCCGCCTGGTCGACCCCGTCCACCTCCCGCTCCCGGCCGCCACCGACCCGGTACGGCTGCTGCGCGCCGTCGCCGAGACCGGCGCCAGGCTCGCCGCCGACTCCAGCCGCCGCTGCCTGGGCGTCGCGCTGGCCCTGCCCAACCCCGTCACCGAACCGGACGGCACCGCGCTGGCCGCCCTGCACTTCGCCTGGCCCAGCGGCACCCCGGTCGCCGACCTGTTCGCCGCCGAGGTGGCCCGGGCCGACTTCGGCCCGCGTGCCCTGCCGGACCTGCCCAGCGCCGTCGCCAACGACGCCAACCTCGCCGCCCTCGCCGAGCACCGCCACGGCGCCGGCCGCGACTCCCGCCACCTGCTGCTGGTCACCTCCGGCCACCGCGGCGTCGGCGGCGCCCTGGTCATCGACGGCCGCCTGCACACCGGCAGCGCCGGACTCGCCCTGGAGGTCGGCCACCTGACCGTCGACCCGCAGGGCCGCCCCTGCGCCTGCGGCAACCGCGGCTGCCTCAACTCCGAGACCGACCCCGAGGCGCTGCTCGCCGCCGCCGGCCGCACCCCCGACCCGGCCCGGCCGGTCCTCGCCCAGGCCCGGGACCTGGCCCGGGCCGCGGCCCAGAACCCGGCCGCCCGGTCCGCGGTCGAGCACGTCGTCGACCGCCTCGGCCTCGGCCTCGCGGGCCTGGTGAACATCCTCAACCCCGACCGGATCGTGCTCAGCGGACTCCACCTCGACCTGCTCGCGGGCGCCCCCGACCGGCTCGCCACCGTGGTCGCCGACCGCTGTCTGTGGGGCCGCAGCGGCCGGGTCCCGATCGTCCCCGCGCAGGTCCACCACGCGGGCCTGGTCGGCGCCGCCGAACTCGCCTGGGAGCCCTACCTGGACGACCCGCAGGCCACCGCCGCCCGCTGACCCCGCCCGGGCCGCCGACCCCGACCGGGCCGGGGGACCCGGCCGCCCCCGGCCGCGCCCGTCACGGCGTGACGACGGCGAACAGCCGGTCGGGCTCGGTGGTCACCGAGAGCAGCCGCCGGAACAGGTCCGGGTCCCCCTCGGCCCCGACGCCCTCCGGGCTCCCGCCGCCGAGCATCGCCAGCAGCTGCGCCTTGCCGAGCGTGAGGGTCAGCCCGGCCGGCGTCCTCGGCTCGGTGCCGAGCGGGCCGGCGCGGTGCGTCAGCACACCGTGGACCAGGGTCAGCCGGTGCCGGCGCCCCTCCTCGGCCATCACCAGGTCGACGGTGAGGTCCTCGTCCCAGGCGGCCGGCCCGTCGACCCGGATCGCGACCGAGTCGATCAGCTGCTCGGTGGTCAGCGCCATCGCCATCTCGGGGTTGGTGGCGTCGACCACCTGGCCGCCCGCCCCGGTGCGCAGCTCCAACGCCGCCGTCAGGTAGAAGTTGCGCCACGGGCCGTTCTCCGCGCCGCGCCCCAGCCGGTCGTACACCCCCGCCAGCTCCTCCCGGGCCGCCGGGTCGGCCGGGTCGGCGAACACCAGGTGGTCCAGGACGGTCGCGGCGAACCGCAGGTCGCCCGCCGCCACGTAGCCGCGGGCCTTCGCCAGCGCCTGCTCGCGCCCGCCCGCCAGCTCGACGTAGCGCCGGGCGAGTTCGGTCGGCGGATGCTCCCACAGCTTCGCCGGATTGCCCTCGAACCAGCCCAGGTAGCGGTGGTAGATCGCCTTGACGTTGTGGCTCACCGACCCGTAGTACCCGCGGGCGTGCCAGGCGTGCTCCAGCGCGGGCGGCAGCCGCAGCTCCTCGGCGATCTCGGCCGCCGTCAGACCGTCGTTCAGCAGCCGCAGCGTCTGGTCGTGCAGGTACGCGTACAGGTCGCGCTGGCCGGTCAGCAGCTCCACCACGTTGTCGTGGCCCCAGGTCGGCCAGTGGTGCGAGGCGAACCCCACGTCGTACGTCCCGTGGAACAGGTCGATCGCCTCGTCGATGTACCGCGACCACCTCCGCGCGTCGCGCACCACCGCGCCGCGCAGCGTCTGGATGTTGTGCATGGTGTGGGTGACGTTCTCCGCCAGGCACAGCGCCCGCAGGTCCGGGAAGAGGAAGTTCATCTCGGCCGGCGCCTCGGTGCCCGGGGTGAGCTGGAAGACGATCCGCACCCCGTCGACCGTCTCCTCCTGCCCGGTCGCGGTGACGTCCACGGTCGGCGGGACCAGCGTGATGGTGCCGGTCGACACCGCGCTGCCCAGACCCGAGCCGACCAGGCCGTCCGGGTCGCGGGGCAGCCGGTCGCCGTACATGTACACCGCGCGCCGGGACATCGCGTTGCCCGCGTACACGTTCTCGCTGACCGCGTGCTCCAGGAACCCGGCCGGGGCGATCACCGGCACCCCCTGCGCCTCGCCGCCGGGCAGCACCCCGCGGGCGCCGCCGAAGTGGTCCGCGTGCGAGTGGGTGTAGATCAGACCGGTCACCGGCCGCTCGCCCCGGTACTCCCGGTACAGCGCCAGCGCCGCCGCTGCCGTCTCGGCCGACACCAGCGGGTCGATCACGATCACCCCGCGGCCGCCCTCGACCAGCGTCATGTTCGACAGGTCCAGCCCCCGGACCTGGTACACGCCCTCGGTCACCCGGAACAGCCCCTGCCGCGCGCACAACTGCGCCTGCCGCCACAGACCCGGGTGCACCGTGCCGGGACACTCGGCCCGCAGGAACGCGAAGACGCCGTCGTCCCACACCACCCGCCCGTCGGCGGCCTTGACCACCCCCGGGGTGAGGGCGGCGACGAAGCCCCGGTCGGCGTTGGCGAAGTCGGTGGTGTCCTCGAAAGGCGGGAGGCTCATCGGGCAGCTCCGTTCCGCTCGGTACGCCGCTCCGGCGCCGCGGCCCGGCCGTCGGGCAGAGCCGTACCCGCCATCCCAGCACCTCGCCCGGGCCCCCGCATCTCGTGGCCCACCGGCCGCGGAGGCGGCGGGAATCGCGGCGCGGCAGGCGGTGTTCGCCCCGGCATGACCGACTCTCCCGCCGCCGACCTGCTCCGCTACGCCGCCTTCACCGCCGACCCCGACGGGGGCAACCCGGCCGGTGTGGTGCTCGACGACACCGGCCTCGACGACGCCACCCGGCTGGCCGTCGCCGCCGAACTCGGCTACTCCGAGACCGCCTTCCTCGCCCCCGCGGCCGCCGGCGGGCGCAGCTTCACCGTGCGCTACTTCAGCCCCAAGGCGGAGGTGCCGTTCTGCGGGCACGCCACGGTGGCCGCCGCGGTCGCCGTGGCGGAGCGCACCGGCGTCGGGGAGCTCCTGTTCGAGACCAAGGCCGGCCCCGTCCCGGTCCTGGTCGAGCAGGGCCCGCACGGCCTCCTGTCGGCGACCCTGACCAGCGTCGAACCGCAGGTCCACCAGGTCGCCGCCGCCGACCTCGCCGAGGCCCTCGCCGCGCTCGGCTGGCACGAGGACGAACTCGACCCGCTGCTGCCGCCGCGGATCGCCTACGCCGGCGCCCGGCACCTGGTGCTCGCGGCCGGCACCCGGGCCCGGCTGGCCGACCTGGCGTACGACTTCGAACGGCTGGCCGCGCTGATGACCCGGCTCGACCTGACCACCCTGCAACTCGTCCACCGGGAGTCCCGGCGGGTGTTCCACGTCCGCGACCCGTTCCCGGTCGGCGGCGTGGTCGAGGACCCGGCGACCGGCGCCGCGGCCGCCGCCTTCGGCGCGTACCTGCGCGAACTCGACGGCATCGACGACGGCGAGCTGACCCTCCACCAGGGTGCGGACCTCGGACGCCCCGGCGTCCTGCGGGTGGAGCTGCGCCCCGGCGACCCGCGGATCCGGGTCAGCGGCACCGCCGTGGCCATCACGGCCGACGACGGGCGGGGCCCGGACCGGGGCTGACAGACCGTAGGGCGGCGCGGAGGCGGCCGGACGGCGACGGCTATAGTGCGCGGGCACACCGTTCGTACCAGAGCTCGTACCAGAGATCGAGAAGGAACCTTGCGCATCCTCCACGCCGCGCCCGCCCTTGCCGTCTGCGCCCTGCTGACCGGCGCGCTCACCGCCTGCACCGGCGGCTCCGACGCCAAGGCCCCGGCCGCGTCCTCCGCCGCCGCGTCCAGTGCCTCCCCGTCGGCCACCGAGGCCGACCCGAAGGCGGCGCTGCTCGCCTCGGCGGCGGTGATGAAGCAGGCCGGCAGCGCCAAGCTGACCGTCACCGGCGGCCGGGCCGCGCTCGACAACGTCGGGCGCGGCGCCGGCGCGATGGTCTGGAACGGATCGCCGGCCCTCCAACTGGACGGCACCGACGGCCCGGACTCCGCGAAGTTCCGCTACGCCACCGACGTGATCTACCTCGACGTGCCCGCCGCCGACCGCGCCCACTTCGACAACAAGACCTTCATGAGCTTCGACCGCAAGGCCCTGGCCGCCAAGGTCCCCGGCAGCGACATCTTCGACTCGCTCCCGCCGATGATGATCACCCTCGACCCCACCCTGGTCCTGACCGTCGCCGCCAACAGCGGCCTGCCGTCCTCCCGGGGCCACGAGACGCTGAACGGCATCGAGTCGGTCCACTACCGCTCCACCGTCACCGCCGCCGCCCTGGCCGACGCCGCGCCGGGCCTGGACCCGGACACCAAGGCGAAGACCCTGGCCACCCTGGTCAAGGACGGCGACCAGGTCACCTTCGACTTCTGGGTCGACGCCAAGGGCGTGCTGATCCGGCAGAAGGAGAGCGACGCCACCAAGCCCAGCGGCGCCACCGTGGTCACCTACACCGACCTCGGCGCCGGGACGGTCGAGGTGCCGCCCGCGGCGGACGTCGCCGACGTCGCCGCGCTGCTCAACGGCTGAGCCGCCGTCCGTACGCCGTCCGTACTACGCAGGGAGTAGCCGCGCCCACCCCGCCGGGCTGACGACCGGCGGCCACCGGCGCGGCTAGCCTCGTCGCATGACCGATCCGACCCCGCCCTGGCAGCCCCCGTGGGTACGCGCCGCCAAGGCCGGCCGGCCGGTCGCGCTCGCGGTGCTGGCGGCCGTCGTCCAGGTGGCCGGCTCGGCCGCCGCCGGCCGGCACCAGCCCGACCGCGTCCCGCTCGACGCCCTCGGCTACCTGCTGCTCCTGCTCGGGCCCGCCCTGCTGGTCGAGCGGCGCAGGCGTCCGGCGGCGGTCGCCGTCGCCACCACCGCCGTCACCCTGGTCTACGTCGTCGCGGGCTACCCGTACGGACCGGTGTTCCTGAGCATGGTGGTGGCCTTCTGCGTCGGGGTGCAGCTCGGCCACCGCCGGGTGGTCTGGGCCTGCGCGGCCGTCTTCTACACCGCCCACCTGCTGATCGGGCACGGACTCCCGGCCGGTCTGCTGCGCGCACCCGCCGGCGCCCCCAACGGCTGGCAGGAACTGGGCGTCGCCGCCTGGCTGCTGCTGGTCCTCGCGGTCTCGGAGATCCTGCGCTTCCGGCGGGAGCGGATCGCCGTCGTCCGGGCCGCCGCCGAGCAGGCCGAACGCCGCCGGGTCGACGAGGAACGGCTGCGGATGGCCCGCGAGTTGCACGACATCCTGGCCCACAGCATCTCGCTGATCCACGTCCAGGCGGGCGTCGCGCTGGAACTCATGGACACCCGGCCGGAACAGGCGCACAGCGCCCTGGTCACCATCAAGGCCGCCAGCAAGGAGGCGCTCGGCGAGGTCCGGCAGGTGCTCGGCACCCTGCGCGGCCCGGCCGACTCCGCCCCGCGCGGTCCGGCCCCGGGGCTGGACCGGCTCGACGAACTGGCCGACCAGGCCCGGTCGGCCGGACTCGCCGTCGCGGTGCACACCACCGGCTCCGGACCCGAGATCCCGGCCGGCCTCGGCCTCGCCGCCTTCCGGATCGTCCAGGAGGCGCTCACCAACGTCCTGCGGCACTCCGCCGCCCGCACCGCCGAGGTCACCGTGGACCGCCTCCCCGACGCCCTGCGGGTCCGGATCGCGGACCCGGGCCCGGCCGGCGCCGCCGCGGGCCCCCGCTCCGGCGGGGCCGACGGCTCCGGAACGGGCCTGGTCGGGATGCGCGAGCGGGCGTCCGCCCTCGGCGGCACCCTCACCGCCGGGCCGACGCCCGCCGGCGGATTCCTGGTGGAGGCCCGGCTGCCGTACCCGGCCGAGGGCGGGCCGTCGTGATCCGGGTCCTGCTGGCGGACGACCAGCTGCTGGTGCGGGCCGGCTTCCGGGCACTGCTGGAGGCGCAGCCGGACCTGACGGTGGTCGGTGAGGCGGACGACGGCGACCAGGCCGTCCGGCTCACCGCCGAGCTGCGGCCGGACGTCGTCCTGATGGACATCCGGATGCCCCGGCTGGACGGCCTGGAGGCCACCCGGCGGATCGGCCTCGACCCGGCGCTGGCCGCCGTCCGGGTGGTCGTGCTGACCACCTTCGAGCTCGACGAGTACGTCTTCGAGGCGCTGCGGGCCGGGGCTGCCGGCTTCCTGGTCAAGGACACCGAGCCCGCCGACCTGCTGCGCGCGGTCCGGGTCGCCGCCGCGGGTGACGCGCTGCTCTCGCCGGGCGTCACCCGCCGCCTGATCGGCGAGTTCGCGGCCCGCTCCAAGGAACCGGCCGGGCCCGGGCTCGACGTCCTGACGGACCGTGAGCGCGAGGTGCTGGCGCTGGTCGGCCTCGGCCTGTCCAACGACGACATCGCCCGCCGCCTGGTGGTCAGCCCGCTCACCGCCAAGACCCACGTCAGCCGCGCGATGGTCAAGCTCGGCGCCCGGGACCGCGCCCAACTCGTGGTACTGGCCTACGAGTCGGGCCTGGTCCGGCCGGGCTGGCTGGGCTAGGGCCCCTCTCCGGAGGCGGGTGCGCGCTACACCGGCGTCCGGCGGCTCTCGGCGGCCACGGCGTCGGCGAGCCGCCGCAGGCCCTGCGGGTCGGCCTGGAGGAACAGGTTCGGCTCGATCAGCTCCAGCTCCATGACCAGCGGTTCGCGGTCCGCCCCGAGTGCCAGGTCCACCCGGGCGAACAGCAGTTCGCCGGCGGCCGGTACGGCCGCGAGCGCGGCGCGGGCGGTACGGAGCTCCGCCTCGGTCGGGTGGTACGCGGTGACGCCCGGGTGCGCGACGCGGTCGTTGTCGATGGTGTTGGGCTCGGTCAGCACCGGCCCCTTGCGGATCGCGTGGCTGAAGGCGCCCGCGACGAAGACCAGGGCCCGCTCGCCCTCGGCCACCAGCGGCAGGTACGGCTGGACCATCGCGGTACGGCCCTGGTCGAGCAGCATCCGGGCGTGCCGCACCGCGTCCGCCGCCCGGCCCGCCTCGTAGCGGGCGGTGTCGCGGGCCCCGGCGGAGACGGCGGGCTTGACCACCACGCCGTCGGGCCGGTCGAAGTCCGCCTCGTGGAGCGGGTCCCCGGGCTCCGCGAACCGGGTCGGCACGACCGGCACCCCGCGGGCGCCGAGGTCACGCAGGTAGCGCTTGTCGCTGTTCCAGCGCACCACCGGCGCCGGGTTCCACAGCCGGGTGACCCGGGCCGTCGCGTCGGCCCAGGCCAGGAACTCGTCGAGCCGCTCCGCGTAGTCCCAGGTGGACCGGACGACCGCCAGGTCGAACCGCTCCCACACGCCGGGGTCCGTGTCCCAGGGGACCGCCTCCGCGGCCGCCCCGCCGGCGCGCAGCGCGTCCACGATCAGCGGCAGGTCGGCGTCGTACGCGACGCCCACCTCGCTGGTGACGACGGCGATCCTGGCAGTGCCCATGCGGTCCTCCGGTAAGTGGCGGTCTGCGAACCACCCTATCCAGCCGGGTCGTGCAGGTGTTCGGCACGGCCCGGCGGGCCGGGTACTCCCGGGGGAGTAGCGCGGGAGCCGCTGCCGGGACGACGCGCCGGGGCCGGCCGCGGCGGGAGGCTCGAAGGGCCCGGGGAGCCCGGGCGGTGGCGAGAACCGACGAGGGAGATGGACCCGATGTACACCCTGCTTGCCGATGCCGACGGGCACTGGCCCGGCCCGTGGATCCTGCTGGTCCCGCTGTTCTGGCTGGCCGTCGTCGTGGTGGTGGTCACCCTTGCCCGCCGCGCCGGGTGGCGCCGCGGCTGCGGCGACGGACCGCTGGCCGCGCTCGGCCGCCGCTACGCCGACGGCGAGATCGACGCCGACGAGTACCGGGCCCGGCGGGCCGTCCTGACGGAGCACCACCGCGGCGGCGCCAAGTGACCACACCGCCCACGGCCGCCACCACGGCCGCCACCACGGCCGCGCCCGCCGCCCGGGTCATCGGGGCCGTCAAGGAGTACGGCTCCGCCGACACCCGGGTGCGGGCGCTGGACGGGGTGACGGTGGAGTTCCCGGCCGCCCGGTTCACCGCGATCATGGGGCCCTCGGGGTCCGGCAAGTCGACCCTGATGCACTGCGCGGCGGGCCTGGACACCCTCACCGAGGGCCGGGTCCACCTCGGCGGCACCGAGCTCGGGGCGCTGGACGACCGGCGCCTGACCCTGCTGCGCCGCGAGCGGATCGGCTTCGTCTTCCAGGCCTTCAACCTGGTCCCCACCCTCACCGTGCTGGAGAACATCACCCTGCCGCTCGACCTGGCCGGTGCCGCCCCCGACGGGCCGTGGCTGACCGAGCTGATCGAGGTGGTCGGCCTCGGCGACCGCCTGCGGCACCGTCCGAGCGAGCTGTCCGGCGGCCAGCAGCAGCGCGTCGCCGTCGCCCGGGCCCTGGCCGGGCGCCCGGAGGTGGTGTTCGCCGACGAGCCCACCGGCAACCTGGACTCCCGGGCCGGCGCCGAGGTGCTCGCCCTGCTGCGCCGCGCCGTCGACGCCATGGGCCGCACCGTGGTGATGGTCACCCACGACCCGGTCGCCGCCGGGTACGCCGACCTGGTGCTGTTCCTCGCGGACGGCCGCCTGGTCGACACCATGGACGCCCCGACCGCGGACCGGGTGCTCGACCGGATGAAGGACCTGGACCGCGGCACCGGCCGGGCCCGCACCCCGGACCGGGACCCGGCCACCGGAGCCGGCCCGGTGCCGGTCCACCACCGGGGAGCGGGCCGGTGAACGCCACCCGCAGGCTCGCGCTGCGTTCGCTGCGCGCGCACCGCCGCCGGCTGGCCGGCACCTTCCTCGCCGTCCTGCTCGGCGTCGCCTTCCTGGCCGGCACCATGGTGCTCGGCGACACCCTGCGCGCCAACTTCGACACCCTCTTCGCCGACGCCAACCGCGGCACCGACGCCGTGGTGCGCAGCGCCGACGTCCTGGACGCGCCCAACACCCCCGGCGGGGTCCGCGCCCCCGTCGACGCGGCGCTCGCCGACCGGCTGCGGGCGGTACCTGGCGTGGCGGCCGCCGAGCCGTCCGTCCAGGGCAGCGGACAGCTGGTCGGCAAGGACGGACGCCCGGTGGGCGGACAGGGGCCGCCCACCCTGGCGGGCAACTGGCTCACCGACGCCGGGCTGAACCCGTACCGGCTGGCCGAGGGCCGCGCCCCCGCCGCACCCGGCGAGGCCGTGCTCAACCGCGGCGCCGCCGCGGCCGGCGGCCTGCGGATCGGCGACACCGCGGTGCTGCGCACCCCGGACCCGGTCAGGATCACCGTCGTCGGCCTGGCCACCTTCGGCGCCGACGCCGACGGCATGGGCCCGAGCACCTTCACCGCGCTGACCCTGGCCGACGCCCAGCGGTACCTGACACCGAAGGGCACCGGCCAGGCGAGTGCGATCCGGCTCCGGGCCGACGGGCTGACGCAGGAACAGCTCGCCGAGCGGCTGCGCCCGGCGCTGCCCGCCGGGGTGGAGGTGGTGACCGGCCGGGCCGCGTCGCAGGAGAGCACCGAGCAGGTGTCGGGCCGGTTCCTGACCATGTTCACCACCCTGCTGCTGGTCTTCGCCGGGATCGCGCTGCTGGTGGCGACCTTCACCATCCACAACACCTTCGCCATCGTGGTCGCCCAGCGGACCAGGGAGAACGCCCTGCTGCGGGCGCTCGGTGCGAGCCGCCGGCAGGTGCTGGGCGCCACCCTGGGGGAGGCGCTCGCGGTCGGCGTGCTGGCCTCGGCGGCCGGGCTGCTCGGCGGTGTCGGCATGGCCACCGGGCTGAAGGCGCTGTTCTCGGCGCTCGGGTTCGCCCTGCCCACCGGCGGACTGGTGATCGGTGCGGCGGCCGTCGCCCTGCCGCTGGTGACCGGTACCGCCGTCACCGTCCTGTCCGCCCTGCTGCCGGCCGTCCGGGCCGCGCGGACGGCGCCGCTGGCCGCCCTGCGCGACACCGCGGTCGACGACGCCGCCACCGGGCGCCCGGCCCGGGTCCGGGCCTGGGCCGGGGCCGGGCTCACCGCCGCCGGCGTCACGCTGACCGTGCTCGGCGCGGTCCGCGGCCCGTCGGTGGCACTGACGGCGGTGGGGGCGGTGGCCACGCCTGCCGGCCTGGTGGTACTCGGCCCGGTGGCCGCGGCGCTCGCGGTCCGGGTGCTCGGCGCGCCGGTGGCCCGGCTGCGCGGGGTGAGCGGCGTGCTGGCCCGCCGCAACGCGGCCCGCAACCCGCGCCGGACGGCCGCCACCGCCACCGCGCTGATGGTGGGGGTCGCGGTGGTCACCCTGTTCACCGTGTTCGGCGCCTCGGTCCGGGCCACCCTGGACCGGCAGGTCGACCGCTCCTTCGCGGGCGACCTCGCGGTCACCGCGCCCGCGTTCGGGGCCGGCGGCAGCGGGGTGAGCCCCGCGCTGGCCGACGCGCTGGCCCGGCTGCCCGAGGTCCGGCAGGCGGTCGCGCTGGGCCGCGGGGTGGCCCGGATCGACGGCCACGGCCGGAGCCTGGACATCGCGGACCCGGCCCGGCTGGAGCAGGTGGTGCGGCTGGGCCGGGTGGACGGCTCGCTCGCCGCGCTCGGCGCCGACGGGCTGGCGGTCTCCCGGACGGAGGCGGCCGGCCACGGCTGGCAGGTCGGCTCCACCGTGGGCGTGACCTTCGCGGACGCCACCGAACGCTTCACCGTCCGGGCGCTGTTCGACGGCGGCGGGGTGGCCGGCGACTACCTGATGACCCCGCAGGCCTGGGCCCCGCACCGGGTCCAGGACAGCGCGGGCCTGGTCGCCGTCGCGCTGCGCCCCGGCGTCGCCCTCGCCGACGGCCGCGCCGCCGTGCAGCACACGGCGGACGGGTACGGCGGTCCGCGGGTGCAGACCAGGGACGAGTACGCGGCGAGCAACGCCGCCGGGGTCGACACCATGCTCTCGGTGGTCTACGCGCTGCTCGCGCTGGCGGTGCTGATCGCGCTGCTGGGCATCGCCAACACCCTGGGCCTGGCGGTGCACGAGCGGACCAGGGAACTCGGGCTGCTGCGCGCCGTCGGCCAGACCAGGGGCGGGCTGCGGGCGATGGTGCGCTGGGAGTCGGTGCTGGTGGCGGCGTTCGGGACGGTCGGCGGGCTGGGCCTCGGGGTCCTCCTCGGCTGGGCGCTGGTCCGGGCCTCGGACGCGGCCGGCACCGGGGCGTTCGCCGTCCCGCCGGCGCAGCTGACGGTGGTGCTGCTGGCCGGGCTGGTCGCGGGGGCGGCCGCGGGTCTGCGGCCGGCGGCCAGGGCGGCGCGGCTGGACGTGCTGCGCGCGGTCGCGGCGGAGTGAGCGGGCCCGGGCCCGGGCCCGGGATAAGCGGAAGCTGGATCCCTCCTTAATGTTACTTATCGTAGTTGATGGTTACACTACGTGGGAGTGACGCATGGGGCGGCAGAGGTGAGGGAGAGCGCGCGATGGTTGTCCAGACCACGGACGTGGACCGGTCCGACAGCGACTACCGGGCGTGGCTGAAGGAGGCGGTGCGCAAGGTCCAGGCCGACGCCAACCGCTCGGCCGACACCCACCTGCTGCGCTTCCCGCTGCCCGAGGAGTGGGGGATCGACCTCTACCTCAAGGACGAGTCCACCCACCCCACGGGCAGCCTCAAGCACCGGCTGGCCCGCTCGCTCTTCCTGTACGGGCTGTGCAACGGCTGGATCCGGCCCGGCAAGCCGGTGATCGAGGCCTCCAGCGGCTCGACGGCCGTCTCCGAGGCGTACTTCGCCAAGCTGATCGGTGTCCCGTTCGTCGCGGTGATGGCCCGCAGCACCAGCCGCGCCAAGATCGAACTGATCGAGTTCCACGGCGGCCGCTGTCACCTGGTCGACCGCCCCGCCGAGGTCTACGAGGTCTCCGCCCGGCTGGCCGAGGAGACCGGCGGGCACTACATGGACCAGTTCACCTACGCGGAACGGGCCACCGACTGGCGCGGCAACAACAACATCGCCGAGTCGATCTTCGCCCAGCTCCGGCTGGAGCCCCATCCCGAACCCGCCTGGATCGTCGCCACCGCGGGCACCGGCGGCACCTCCGCCACCATCGCCCGCTACGTGCACTACCAGCAGTTCGACACCCGGATCTGCGTCGCCGACCCGGAGAGCTCCTGCTTCTTCGACGGCTGGACCAAGTACGACCCCGACGCCACCTGCGCGACCGGCTCCCGGATCGAGGGGATCGGACGGCCGCGGATGGAGCCCAGCTTCGTGCCGGGCGCCGTCGACCGGATGATGAAGGTGCCGGACGCCGCGTCGATCGCCGCGATGCGGATGCTGGAGAAGGCGATCGACAAGAAGGCCGGCGCCTCCACCGGCACCGGACTGTGGAGCGCGCTGCGGATCGTCGCCGAGATGCGGGCGGCCGGCCGGACCGGCAGCGTCGTCACGCTGATCTGCGACCCGGGCGACCGCTACCTCGACAAGTACTACTCGGACGCGTGGCTGGCGGAGCAGGGCATCGAGATCGACCCCTACCTGGAGCTGATGGAACGGTTCCTGAACGGCGGCACGGACCAACTGGCCTGACGGCGCGAAGGGGTGGGTGCCGGACCGGCTGACAGCCGATCCGACGGTGTGGTAACCATCCCTGTTATGAACGATCTCCTGACCGAACGGCTGGCCATCCACCCACTGACCGCCGAGGAGGCCGAGCTGGTCGCCGCCGGCCGGCCCGGTCCCGGCACCAACTGGGCGCCGGACTACCCCGCCGAGGGCGAGCGGACCGGCGCCCGGATGTTCCTCCGGGCCTGCGCCGCCGTCGGCGACCCGCACCCCTTCGGCGGCTACGAGATCCGGCTGCGCGCCGACGGCCGGGCGATCGGCGGCATCGGCTTCCACGGCGCCCCCGACGAGGACGGCGCCGTCGCGATCGGCTACGGCCTCGCCGAGTCCGCCCGCGGCCGCGGCTACGCCCGTGAGGCCGTCCACGCCCTGCTCGGCCTCGCCCGGAGCCACGGCGTCACCGCGCTGCTCGGCGACACCACCCACGACAACCTGCCCTCGCAGCGCGTCATGCTGGCCGTCGGGATGGAACTGGTCGACGAGGACGAGGAGTTGAAGTACTACCGGCTGGCGCTCGGCGCGGCCGGCGAGCCCGGCCGGCCCCGGCACCCCTGAGGCTCGGGAACACCCGAGGCTCAGGACCCCTGCTCGTCCTCGTCCTCGGCCGGCTCCAGGCCGGCCAGGATCAGCTCCCGGACCTGCTCCCTGGCCGCCTCCACCGCGTCCGCCGGCAGCCCCGCGTCCGCCACCCAGGTGTCCACCTCGGCCAGTTCGGCGAAGCTGGACAGTCCGATCGTGCCCCACTTGGTGTGGTCCGCGACCAGCACCGTCCGGCGGGCCGAGGCGACGAAGGTCCGGTTGGTCTCCGCCTCCGCCAGGTTCGGCGTCGACAGCCCGGCCTGGGCGGACAGACCGTGCGTCCCCAGGAACAGCAGGTCGAAGTGGAGCGAGCGGATCGCCCGGTCCGCCACCGGACCCACCAGGGCGTCCGACGGCGTCCGCACCCCGCCGGTCAGCACCACCGTCGCCAGCTGGCGGCCCTGCTGGTGCTGCGCCCGGTCGAACACGTCGGCCACCCGCACCGAGTTGGTCACCACCGTCAACTGCTCGATCTCGGTGAGGTGGTGGGCCAGCGCGTAGGTGGTGGTGCCGCCGGAGAGGGCGATCGCGCTGCCCGGCAGCACCAGCCGGGCCGCCGCCCGGGCGATCTCCTCCTTGGCGGACAGCTCCAGCGCGGACTTGGCCTCGAACCCGGGCTCGTGGGTCCGGGCCGCCTCGGTCGGCACCGCGCCGCCGTGCACCTTCTCGATCACCCCGGCCCGCGCCAGCGCGTCCAGGTCACGGCGGATCGTCATGTCGGAGACGTTCAGCTGCCTGGTCAGCTCGTTGACCCGGACGCCGCCGCGCCGGCGCACCTCGTCCAGGATCATCGCCCGGCGCTGCTCGGCGAGCAGGTTGCTGCTGTCGGCCACGTGGTCACCCCTCCGCATCGTTGCGCCCTCATCCTCCCACGCCGACACGCCCCCGGGATCAGCCCGGAAGATCGGCGGGGACCAGCAGTTGCAACTCCTCGGTCGACGGGTCGGCCAGCTGCGCGACCCGCATCGCGTGGCGCTCCACCATGGTCTCGAAGACCTGCCGGGCGGTGCGGCCGTTGCCGAACCCCGGCCCGCGGTCGATCCCGGCGAAGTGGTCCAGCAGCGCGCCCGCGGTGGCCTCCGCCATCTCGTACTCGTGCTCGGCGCACTGCGCGCGGGCGATCTCCAGCAACTCCGCGGCGCTGTAGTCGGGGAAGGTCACGGTGCGGGAGAACCGCGAGGACAGGCCGGGGTTGGCGGCCAGGAACCGCTCCATCTCGGCCGTGTACCCGGCGACGATCACCACCGCCTCGTCCCGGTGGTCCTCCATCAGCTTCACCAGGGTGTCGATCGCCTCCCGGCCGAAGTCCCGGCCGCCGTCCGGCGGTGCCAGCGCGTACGCCTCGTCGATGAACAGCACCCCGCCCCTGGCCTGTTCGAACGCGGCCTGGGTGCGGATCGCCGTCGACCCGATGTGCTCGCCCACCAGGTCCACCCGGGCCACCTCGACCAGGTGGCCGCGCCGCAGCACCCCGAGCGAGGCCAGGATCTCGCCGTACAGCCGGGCCACCGTGGTCTTGCCGGTGCCCGGGGCGCCGGTGAAGACCAGGTGCCGGCGCGGCGAGGGCGCCTTCAGCCCGGCGCGCTCCCGGCGGCGGCCGACCGAGATCAGGTCGACCAGGGTGCGGACCTCCTGCTTCACGGTGGCCAGCCCCACCAGCGCGTCCAGCTCCGCCAGCGCCTCCTCGGCCGGCCGGCAGTCCGGGATCGGTGAGATCAGCGCGGGCGCCGGGACGGTGGGCCCGGCGGCCGCCGCGATGGCCGGCAGCCGCACCGGCGCCCCGGCGGCGGGCCCCGCGGGCGCAGCGGTGAGCGACGGTGGCGGCGCCAGGGCCCGGGGCGGGGGCAGCAGCTCCAGCGGCGGCGGGGGTGCCACGTCGTCGGAGACGCACGCCTCGGCGACCGGCCCCGGCTCCGAGAACTCGAAGCCCGCCCGGCCGTTGTGCTCCGCCCGGCACCGGGTCAGCCGGGTGCGGCAGCCGTCGATGATGTGGAAGCCGAAGCCCTTGCCGTGCGAGACCCGGCACTCCTCGAAACTGCCGAGGCCCTGCGCGGAGACGTACACCCCGGCGTCGCTGCTGCCGCGCACGGTGCAGCCGCGCAGCACCGGATCGGCGCCCTTGGTGACGATCACGCCGGTCGAGACGTCGGCGATCTCGCAGTCCGTCAGCCGGCCGCCGCTGCTGTGGTCGCGGAACCACAGGCCGGTGCCGGCCCGCTGGATCCGGCAGGCCGTCAGTTCCACGGTGGCGCCGCCGCTGACCGACACCGCGGAGCTGCGGATCGAGCTGAACGAGCAGTTCTCGGCGCTCGCCGTGGAACCCCGGTCCAGCACGAACAGCGCGTCGGGCAGGTCCCGCAGGGTGCAGTCCGACAGCTCGACCCGGGCGCCGTCGCTCACCCACAGCGCGGGGTAGTCGCCGGTGGCCGAGTGGATCTCGGTACCGCTGGCCTGCGCGTGGGTGCCGGAGTCCCAGACCGACAGCGCGCCGCGGCCGAAGGAGTGCACGGTGCAGCGGTGCAGGCCGAGCCGTGAGCGGCCGCGCAGGTCGGCGGCGTTCTCCGGCAGGTCGTGCAACCGGCAGCCGGTGAGCCGGAGTTCGGCGTCGGTGTCCAGGGTCAGGCCGTTCCCGGTGACCCGGTGGACCGTGCAGTCGGTCAGCCGGCCGACCGCGCCGGACTCCGCCTGCACCCCGCTGCCGCGCACCTCGTACAGCTCGCAGCCGGTCAGGTCGGCCGTCGAGCCGCGGTCGGCGAGCAGCAGGGCGGCGCCGGAGGCGTGGTGGATCCTGGTCCGCTCCAGCTGGGCGGTGGAGCCGCCGAGCACCGCCAGCCCGGCCTGGCCCGCCTCGATGAGCTCGCAGTCCTCCAGCCGGGCGCGGGCCTCGCCGCGCAGCCGTACACCCAGGCCCGCCGGGTTGGCGACGGTGCAGCCGCGCAGGGTGGCCGCCGCCCCGGCGGCGACCTCGACGCCGACCGCCGAGCGGGCCTCCACCCGGCAGCCGGTCAGCTCCGCGTCGGCGGCCGCACCGGTGACCAGCACGGCGGGCGCCGCCGTGTCGGACGCCTCGACCACCACGCCGTGGACGGCCGCGGCGGCCGTCACGGTCAGCGGCACGCCCGAGGAGGGCACCAGCCGGACGGTGCCCGGCCCGTCCGCGGCGAGCAGGGTGACCGCCTTGTCGAGCACGACCGTCTCGCGGAAGGTGCCGGGCCGCAGGGTGAGCGTGTCACCGGGCTCCGCGGCGGCCAGGGCTTCGCCCAGCGTCTCGTACTCCCCGGCGCGGCGGCGCCAGCGGGAGCCGCTGTCCTGCGTGACCCGGACCCTGTGCTCAGCCATGACGGTCTGTCGTCCCCACCTTCGTCGAGGCCTGCGTGCCGCCCCACCGTAGCGTGCTCCGCCCGCCGGGCCCGGCCGCTCACCGGTTCAACGAGCGAGCGGGTGCGCGGTTCCGGACAGCGGACCGGTGCTCGGTGTCCGCACCGCCCGGGCTCAGTCGTCCTCGGTGTGGCCGCCGTGCTCGAGGACCGTGAGGCCGTCGCCGAGCCGGACGGTGCCGAGGTGGTCGCCGTCCACGCCGGCGGGGCGCTCCGGGACCAGCTGCACGCCGAAGATCAGTTTCTGGCCGATCCGGTGGTGGCGGCCGAGCGCCCGCAGCGGTTCGGGACCGCGTCGCACGCCGGTCTCCTGGTCGGTGGTGGTGACCACGCAACGGGCGCACAGCTTGGCCACCCGGAAGGAGACCTCGCCGATCCGGATCCGCCGCCAGGTCTCCTCCTCCCAGGCCGCGGTCCCGTCGATCACCAGGTTGGGCCGGAACCGCTCCATCGGCAGCGCCGCGCCCTTCATTGGGTCGTCCGGGTGGTCGGCGGCGATCCGCCGGTTCAGCTCGGCCAGTGAGGCGGTGGTGGTGAGCAGGAACGGGAAGCCGTCGGCCATGCTGACCGTCTCGCCGGGCAGCGCGTACTTCGGCTTGATGGCGCGGCTGGTGTCCGGGCGGTCGAGGTGGACCAGCCGCAGGTGGTCGCCGAGCCGTTCGCCGAACCAGAGCTGGGCCTCCTTGGCGGCCTCGGCGGCGCCGAAGACGGTCCCGAAGATCTCCACGTCGGCCGGCGGGGCGCCGTGCGCGGTGCGGGGGGCGGCGATCTCGGTGCTGACCCCGTCGGGGTCGGTCATCACCAGGCCGCCGCCGGCCGCGGGGACCGCGCGGAAGCGGGCCAGGCCGGGGAGGTCGCGCTGGGTGACCGCGCGGCCCTGCTCGTCGACCAGCATCCAGCGGCGGTCGCCGGCCAGGCCCCAGGGCTCGACCGGGGCGCTGCGCGGGCTCAGCCGGTAGGTGGACTTCACGGGGTACAGGTGGAGACCGGTCAGCTGCGGCATGGCCCCCATCCTGCCAGTCGCGGTGGCGGCCCGGAACCGCGGCCGCCGGGGTGGGAGGTGTGCGACCGGCCGGTGCGGCCGGGATCCCGTCCGTGCACCCGGGACGGGCCGGCCCGGGTGTGCGAGGGCCGCCCGCGCTCCGCGATGCTCGCGGTGCACGGGCGGCCCCCGAGGTCGACCCTGCGCCCTGCTCCCGGCCCCCGCCGCCCTCGTCCGGCGGGGGTCAGGGCCGGGCTCAGCCGGCCTGGGGGTACTGCGGGTACTGCGGCTGGCCGTACTGCTGCGGCGCCGGGCGGACCGGGGCGACCGGCGCGGCGGGCCGCAGCTGGTTGCCGCCGAAGCTCTGGTCGCCGAAGCTCTGCTGCTGCGGGGCCTGGGCGAAGGTGTTCTGACCACCGAAGCTCTGACCGCCGCCGAAGCCCTGGCCGCCGAAGGTGTTCTGGCCGCCGAAGCTCTGCCCGCCCACGCCCTGCGGGGCCTGGGCGAAGGTGTTCTGGCCGCCGAAGCTCTGGCCGCCCTGGCTCTGGTAGCCGCCCTGGTACGCCGGCGGGGCCTGCTGGAAGCCGGGCGCCGAGGCGTAGCCGGTCATCGGGGCCTGCGGCGCCGGGTACACCGCCGGGGTGGCCTGGACCGGGATGTGAGTGGTCATCGGGCCACTGCTCGGGCCGGGGCCGAGCGCGAGGCGGGCCGGCGGCAGCGCGGGCAGATTGCTCGCCGGGCTGTCGAACGAGGGGGCGTAGCTGCTCTGGTACGAGGAGCCGTAGCCGGTGGCCGGGGGCAGCGCCGCCGGCACGTTGATGGGCGCGATCTGCGGGACGCCACGTTCCGCGACAAGGCTGTCGTAGATGGGCGTGCCGGAGCCGAAGGACGGAGAGGGGTAGCCGACTCCGTCGTAGGAGCGGGGCGAGGTCATGGGGCATACCGTAAGCCCACAATGTGCCTGCTGAGGAGAGTGGAAGGCAGGGGAGTTCAACTGTTTACACAGTCTTCGCTCGAACAAACGGCTCGAAAGTGGGAAGATCCGACATTTCGGCACCCGATTTCGGCCACTCGAGGTTTCTGACGGGTAGTCGAACGCTAATCGAACGGCCCATGGCGGGTGCCGGTCCGCCGGACGCCGCCCGGCGGCCCGGACCGGTCCGCCGGGCAGGCCTGCGCGGCCGTCGGCCCAGGCCGCCGGCCGGACGGGGAGATCCCAGGTCAGCGGCTCTGCAGCGGCTGCGCCGGCAGCCCGCGGTGGCCGGTGAGCTCACTGGTGCAGAACGAGCAGCGGGAGGCGGCGGCCGGAATGCTGCTGAGGCACTCCGGGCAGTCGGTCTTCGCCACCGGGACGGTCCGCACCGGGTTGAACCGGTCCTGCAGCTTGCCGACCGGCACCACCACCGCGAAGTAGATCACCGCGGCCACCAGCACGAACCCGATCAGGGCGTTCAGGAACGCGCCGTACGGGAAGGTGGTCCCGGCGACCGCGAAGGACTCCTTGGAGAAGTCGCCGACCGCGCCGGTGGCGACCCCGATCAGCGGGGTGAGGAACGCCGTCACGAACCCGGTGACGACGGCCGTGAAGGCCGCGCCGATGACGATGCCGACCGCGAGGTCGACGACGTTCCCGCGCAGCAGGAAGCTGCGGAAGCCCTTGAACACCGAGTGCTCCAAATCGTACGGGGGCAGGCCTCCTGGCGGCCTGCCGCAGACCCGGGCCGTCCCGGCCCGGCGCGCCATCCTCCCGATACAACAGGCTTACGGTCCAACCGAGTTCACCTGATTCGGCTAAGCGCCGAACCGGCGTTCGCGGCTCGAAGACGCGTGCCGCCGGGCGCACCGGCGCCCCGCGGCACCGGCCCCGCGGGGGCAGTGTGCCGCGGCCCGCCGACGCTCCGCATTCGGCCGGGCCATCAGCACCGCCCCCGCCGCCCGGCGGG
>NZ_JBEZIR010000061.1:0-48701 GCF_040651175.1 Kitasatospora sp. NPDC048540 | reverse complement strand
CTCCAGCTCGGCCCCGACACCCCGATCATCGCCCTCGACGCCCGACGCCGGGACAGCGCCAAGAGCGCCCTGATCACCCTGGTCGAACACGCCCTCCTCGCCCGCCTCCGGTGAGGAGGGGCCCACTCCTCGCCCGCCTCCGGTGAGGAGGGGCCCACTCCTCGCCCGCCTCCGGTGAGGAGGGGCCCACTCCTCGCCAGGCTGCGCTGACCCGCCGGCCCCGCCCGGAGACGGCCGGGGCCCGCGGAACCGTCGTCGGTCCGCGGGCCCCGGGGTCCGGCCGGTCCCGGCTCAGCCCTGCGCGGGGTCCAGCCCGGCGTGGATGAGGCCGTAGGTGTAGGCGTCGTCGAGCGCCAGCCAGGAGGCCGCGATCACGTTGTCGGCGACCCCGACCGTGGACCAGGTGGCGCTGCCGTCGGTGGACTCGACCAGCACCCGGGTCTTGGAGCCGGTGCCGTGCTGACCCTCCAGGATGCGGACCTTGTAGTCGACCAGCTCCAGGCCGGCCAGCTGCGGGTAGATCGGCTCCAGGGCCGCCCGCAGCGCCTTGTCGAGGGCGTCCACCGGGCCGTTGCCCTCACCGGTGGCGACCTTGCGCTCGCCCTTGGCCCAGACCTTCACGGTGGCCTCGTTGCCCGCCGTGCCGTGCGGGCCCTGCTCGCTGATGGTCCGCCAGGACTCCAGCGCGAAGAACCGCTCCCGGCTGCCGCGCACCTCGTCGCGCAGCAGCAGCTCGAAGGAGGCGTCGGCCGCCTCGTAGGTGTAGCCGAGGTTCTCCTGCTCCTTGACCCTGGCGACCACCCGGCCGACCAGGTCGCGATCGGCGGACAGGTCGTAGCCGAGCTCCTTGCCCTTGAGCTCGATCGAGGCCCGGCCGGCCATGTCGGAGACCAGCATCCGCATGGTGTTGCCGACCCGCTCGGGGTCGATGTGCTGGTACAGGTCCGGGTCGACCTTGATCGCGGAGGCGTGCAGGCCGGCCTTGTGCGCGAACGCCGAGAATCCCACGTACGGCTGGTGCGTGGAGGGCGCCAGGTTGACCACCTCGGCGATGGCGTGCGAGATCCGGGTCATCTCCGCCAGCCGGCCCTCGGGCAGCACCCGGCGGTCGTACTTGAGCTCCAGTGCCCCGGCCACCGGGAAGAGGTTGGCGTTGCCGACCCGCTCGCCGTAGCCGTTGGCGGTGCACTGGACGTGGGTGGCGCCGGCGTCGACGGCGGCCAGCGTGTTGGCGACCGCGCAGCCGGTGTCGTCCTGGGCGTGGATGCCGAGCCGTGCCCCGATGCGGGCCAGCACCTCGGCCACCGTCTCCCGGACGCCCGCGGGCAGCATCCCGCCGTTGGTGTCGCACAGCACCACCACCTCGGCGCCGGCCTGGTGGGCGGTGCGCACCACCGCGAGGGCGTACTCGGGGTTGGCCCGGTACCCGTCGAAGAAGTGCTCGCAGTCGATGAAGACCCGGCGGCCCTGGGCGCGCAGGTACGTGACGCTGTCGCGGACCATCTCCAGGTTCTCGTCGAGGGTGGTGCGCAGGGCCAGCTCGACGTGCCGGTCGTGCGACTTGGCGACCAGGGTGACCACCGGGGCCCCGGAGTTGACCAGGGCGGCCAGCTGGGGGTCCTCGGCGGCCTTGCCGCCGGCCCGGCGGGTGGCGCCGAAGGCGACCAGCTGCGCGTGGTGCAGGTCGAGTTCGGCGGCGGCCCGGGCGAAGAACTCGGTGTCGCGGGGGTTAGCGCCCGGCCAGCCGCCCTCGATGAAGCCGACGCCGAAGTCGTCCAGGTGCCGGGCGATGGTCAGCTTGTCCGCGACGGTGAGGTTGATGCCCTCGCGCTGGGCGCCGTCGCGCAGCGTGGTGTCGAACAGGTGGAAGCTGTCGTTGGGTCGGCTGTTGCTGGCCTCGGTCATGGCCCTGGGTTCTCCGTTCGATGGAGTTACTGCTGTTGCCGGGTGGGAGTCCGGCTCCACTGTCCAGCATCCCGCGCGCACCCGGTGTCCCTCGGCCCCTCGTGGGGGCTCCGGCCGGTCCGGGCAAAACAAAAGACCCCTCGCGGGTGCGAGAGGTCTGCGCGCGGGTCTGGACGCTGGTGGTCGCTCCGCATTCGGGTACTGCGGGAGCGGTCACTGCGGACCGGCGCGCCTGCTGCTAATAATCAGCGAGAGCGAGGACACGCTTGCAGTCTGGCACACCGACCGCATCCCGGCCCCGGCGTCTCGCGATGCGAAACGCCTCAGGTCAGCCGGTCGGTCGCCAGCTCGAAACCGAACGGCACGGGGAGCGGTAGCGGCGTGCCGACCGGCACCGCGGTGGTGGTGGCGTAGTCCCCTCGGGCCGGGTCGCTGTGCAGCACGAGCCGGTTCGCCTGCCGGTCGACCAGCAGGTAGAGCGGGATGCCGGCGGCCGCGTAGCCGAGCCGCTTGGCCTCGCGGTCCTTGCCCGGCCGGCTGGAGGTCACCTCCAAGACCATCAGGACACCGTCCGGCTTGGACCAGGATTCCCGGCCCAGCATGGCGTCGGCCGCAGTGAAGGTGCCGTCCGGGATGTAGCGGCCGCTCGGCACGATCAGGCCCTTGCCGCCCGCGAAGTCGACGTCAGGGCAGTGCTCGAATACCTGCCGGACGATCCGGCCGATCGCGGTCTCGTGGTCCCCGTCCGGCGGTGGCGTCACGACGATCTCCCCCTCGATGAGCTCGGCCTTGAAACCCTCCGGGGTGTCCAGGGCCAGGAACGCGTCGAGGAGGTCTCCGTCCTGGTCGTTCCAGGTTTCGGCGAAGTCGTGCGTCAGCGCGCTCACAGCCCCTCCTTCAGGTCCGCACGGCTCAACGAGCGGGGCACTTCGAGGTTACCGAGCCGGGCGTCCCGGCGGTGCGGGACGCCCGGTGACGGGTCAGACGATCTTGTGCAGCCAGCCGTGGGTGTCCGGGGCCTGGCCGCCCTGGATGGCGAGCAGCGCCTTGCGCAGCTCCATGGTGACCGGGCCGGGCTCGCCCTTGCCCACGGTCCAGTCGGCGCGGGCGGACTTGACCGAACCGACCGGGGTGATCACGGCGGCGGTGCCGCAGGCGAAGACCTCGGTCAGGGTGCCGTCGGCGTTGGCCTGCTTCCACTCGTCGGTGGAGATCTTCCGCTCCTCGACCCCGTAGCCGAGGTCGGCGGCCAGCTGCAGCAGCGAGTCGCGGGTGATGCCGGGCAGCAGCGCGCCGGAGAGCTCGGGGGTGACGATCTTCGCGTCCTCGCCCTCGCCGAAGACGAAGTACAGGTTCATGCCGCCCATCTCCTCGATCCACCGGTGCTCGGCGGCGTCGAGCCAGACCACCTGGTCGCAGCCCTTGGCGGCGGCCTGGGCCTGGGCGACCAGGGAGGCGGCGTAGTTGCCCGCGCACTTGGCGGCGCCGGTGCCGCCGGGGGCGGCGCGCACGTACTCCTCGGAGAGCCAGACCGAGACCGGCTTGATGCCGCCGGGGAAGTAGGCGCCGGCCGGCGAGGCGATGATCATGAAGAGGTAGGAGTTGGCCGGGCGCACACCCAGGCCCACCTCGGTGGCGAACATGAACGGCCGCAGGTAGAGGCTCTGTTCGGCCTCGTTCGGCACCCAGTTCTGCTCCTGCTGGACCAGCAGCTCGACGGCCTCGACGAAGGTCTCGACCGGCAGCTCGGGCATCGCCAGCCGGCGGGCCGAATCCTGGAAGCGCTTGGCGTTGGCCTCCGGGCGGAAGGTGCTGATCGAGCCGTCGGCCTGGCGGTAGGCCTTCAGGCCCTCGAAGATCGCCTGGCCGTAGTGCAGGGTCATGTTGGCCGGGTCGATCTCCAGCGGCGCGTAGGGCGTCAGCTGGGCGTCGTGCCAGCCCAGGCCGTCGGTCCACCGGATGGTCACCATGTGGTCGGTGAAGACCCGCCCGAAACCGGGGTTGGCCAGCCGGGCCTCGCGCTCCGCGTCGGACAGCGGGTGCGCGGTGGGCTTGAGGTCGAACGTGATGGGCGCCTGGGTGGGCGTACTCATGGCTGTCTGTCCTTCACCGTGGGGTAGGGCTGGGCCGCCACCGCCGGTGATCGAACGCACGACGGCACGGCCCACTGTCGATACTCGCATCCAGAGGGCCGTGCCGAACAGCCGGAGGGCTGTCCCGTCGTGCTCCGGCGCCTCAGCCGGATACTCGGGCGGCGAGCGCGTCGCCGACCTGGGAGGTGGTACGGGCGCCGGAGCGCTCGGTCAGATCGGCCGCGACGGCGGCCTCGACCCGGGCGGCCTCGTCGGCGTACCCGAGGTGCTCCAGCAGCATGGCGACCGACAGCACGGTGGCGGTCGGGTCGGCCTTGCCCTGGCCGGCGATGTCCGGGGCCGAGCCGTGGACCGGCTCGAACATGGACGGGAAGGCGCCGGAGGGGTTGATGTTGCCGCTCGCCGCCAGGCCGATGCCGCCGGTGACGGCCGCGGCCAGGTCGGTCAGGATGTCGCCGAACAGGTTGTCGGTGACGATCACGTCGAACCGCTCGGGCTGGGTGACGAAGAAGATCGTCGCCGCGTCGACGTGCAGGTAGTCGGTGGTGACCTCGGGGAACTCCTGGCCGACCTGCTCGAAGATCCGGGTCCACAGGTGACCGGCGTGCACCAGCACGTTGTTCTTGTGGACCAGCGTGAGCTTCTTGCGCGGGCGGGCGGCGGCGCGGCGGTACGCGTCCCGGACCACCCGCTCGATGCCGAACGCGGTGTTCAGGCTGACCTCGGTGGCCACCTCGTGCTCGGTGCCGGTGCGCAGCGAGCCGCCGTTGCCGACGTACGGGCCCTCGGTGCCCTCGCGGACCACCACGAAGTCGATCTGCGGGTCGCCGGCCAGCGGGGACCTCACGCCGGGGAAGAGCTTGCCCGGGCGGAGGTTGATGTGGTGGTCGAAGGCGAACCGCAGCTTCAGCAGCAGGCCCCGCTCCAGCACGCCGGACGGCACGCTCGGGTCGCCGATCGCGCCGAGCAGGATCGCGTCCTGGCCCTTCAGCTCCGCCAGCACGCTGTCCGGCAGGGTCTCGCCGGTGCGGTGGTAGCGGCGGGCGCCGAGGTCGTACTCGGCGGTCTCCAGCTTGACGTCGGCGGGGAGGACGGCGCTGAGCACCTTGAGGCCCTCGGCGACCACTTCCTGGCCGATACCGTCACCGGGGATCACTGCGAGGCGAAGGGTGCGAGACATGCTCGTGACCCTACTCCCGCGTCCCATGGGCTGACATCCCGTGTCCGCCATTCGGACATTCCCGGCAGTGGGCGGTTGGTGCCGGCCGGCCGGGTGCGCCTACAGTGCGGCCTGGCGGAAGCGGTGGGCGAGCGGCGGAGGACAGACGGATGTGGCAGCTGATCCGGTTCGGGCTGGTCGGTGCCGTGAACACCGGCAGCTGCCTGGCGCTGTTCTGGCTGCTCCACCCGGCGCTGCCGTACCTGGCGGCGTTCAGCGTGGCGTACCTGCTCAGCATGGTCGGGTCGTTCTTCCTGAACACCTACTTCACCTACCGCACCCGGCCGACCTGGCGGAAGTTCCTGCTCTTCCCGCTGCCCAACCTGGCCAACTACCTGCTGCAGACGGCCGGCCTGTTCGCCCTGGTGCAGTGGTGCGGCCTGGACGAGCGGATCGCGCCCGCGGTGGTCGCCGCGGGCGCGATCCCGGTCAGTTTCCTGCTGACCCGGCTGGTGCTGACCGGCCGGGCCGCCGGATCACCGCAGGGAGACCAGCTGGGCCCGGCGCCCGTCCGGGTTGAGGTGGTGGACCAGTAGCAGCCGGGCGGTGTCACCGCCGGGGCCCTTGCGGACGTCCAGCACCGTGCCCGGGCCCGCCGGGGCGGCGATGGCGGCCGGTCCGTCGGCCGGGCTGCGGACGTCCAGCGCCGGGTGCAGCACGTCGATCGACAGGGTCGGCCGCTCCCCCTGCAGCCCGATCGAGGACAGCGCGTCGGCCGCGCTGGGCACCCCGCCGAGGGCGAAGCCGGTCCACAGCCCGTACCGGATCCGGGCCGCCGAGGCGCTCAGCCCCGGCAGCGCGGCCAGCCGGACCGGCAGCACCAGCGTGTCGCTGTCGAGCAGACCGGTGTCGCTGTCACCCCAGCGGGCGTTCAGCGGCTGGACGTCCAGCTCCCGGCCGGTCCTGGCGTCCACCGTGCGGGCCACCAGGACGTCGCTGCCGCGCAGCCGGTCGGCGCTGACCACCGCGTCGGTGCGGCCGTCACCGTCGGTGTCCAGCGAGGCCCGGACGCCGAACTGCGCCGCCGGGGTCGCGGCCGGCGCCCACAGCGCCGCCGCCAGGTACAGCGTGCCGTGGGCCAGCGGGTCACCGCCGACCGCCGGGGCGTCACTGGCCGCACCGGCCGCCCGCAGGTTCGCGGCCCGCTCGGACGGCGCGTCGACGCACAGCCCCGCGGCCGGGCAGTCGGGCCAGCGCTCGCCCTCGCCGCCCAGCTGGAAGGCGCTGACCAGGGCGCCGGCCGTGGACGGGGCACCGGTGCCGCCTAGCGCCAGCAGCGTGGAGCCCTGCCGGGCCGACTTCAGCTGCAGGCCCGCCGTCAGGTCGGAGGCCGCCCGCACCGCCGCGAACAGCGGCACCCGCAGCTCGGGCGCGTCACCGGACACCGGGGTCAGCAGCAGCCGGCCGGACAGCTCGCCGCGGTACCCGCGGGCCCGGCCGCCCTGCAGCGTGTCGATGGTCGGGTCGGGCTGCCGCTCGACCTGCCCGGGGACCCGCAGCGCGACCCGGACCCGGGCCGTGCCGCCCGCCGGGACGTCGACCCGGGCCGGGCTGGGCTCGAAGGAGGCGCCCGCGAGCCCGGTCGCGGCCAGGTACCCCGTGGTGTAGCTGACCGGGGTGTCGCCGAGGTTGCGGACCTCGACCTCGCGGACCGTCTCGGTCGGCCGCGAGACCGCGACCGGCCCGAAGGACAGCCCGACCGCGCCCGGCACGGCTCCCTCCCCCGCCGCGTACGCCACGGCCGGGGTCCGCACCGCCCGGTCCACCTGGACCCGGCCGGCGCCGGTCCGCTCCGGCCCGTACACCGGGCCGCCGTGGCCGTCCCCGAGCCAGGTGTCCCCGGCGGTGTTCATCAGGGCCGCCTTGACCTCCTCGACCGACCAGTCCGGGTGGGCGGCGCGCACCAGCGCCGCCAGGCCCGCGATGTGCGGGGTCGCCATCGAGGTCCCGTCCTCGCGGATGCCGGCCGTGCCGCTGCCCGCGCGGGCCGACCAGATGGTCTCGCCCGGGGCCGCCAGGTCGGGCTTGACCAGGCCGGGCAGACCGATCCCGCGGGAGGTGAACGAGGTCAGGGTGTCCACCCGCTGCGGCTGCTCCTGGGCGACCGAGCCGCGCAGGGCGTCGCCGTGCACCGCGAGCTGCACCCGCACCGGGCCCTCGGCCAGCGCCGAGGTGAGCCGCTCGCCGTCGGCCCGGGCCAGGATGGCCACCGGCACCCGGTCGTCGCCGGCCAGCTCGCCCAGGTGGTCCCCGTCGGCCGCGAACAGCGCGCCGAGGGCGCCCGCGTCGGCCGCGTGGTCGGCCCGGGCCGCCGAGCCGCAGGCCCGGTCCGCGTCCTTGGTCCGCCAGGTCAGCAGTGCCACCCGGCCCTTGAGCCGGGCCGCGTCCGCCGGGGTGAAGGCGGTGCAGCCGTCGCTCTGGTCGGCCGGCCGCGCGAGTTCGCCGCTCACGTCGGCGGTGGACCACTGCCGGTACTGGGCGCTCCAGTGGGCCGGGACCAGCCCAGCCAGCGCCGCCGGTGCCAGCACCCGGATGCCGTCGGCGTCGGTGTGCTGGTCGACCGAGGCGGCTACCGCGATCACCCGCGGGGCGATCCCGGGGCTGCCGCCGATCGCGTACACGTCGCCCTCGTTGCCGGCCGCGGCGACCACCACGGTGCCGAGCTCGGCGAGCCGGTCGGCGGCCAGCGCGTCGGCGTCGGCGGGGTCGCCGAAGGAGCTGCCGAGCGAGAGGTTGACCACGTCCAGCCGGTCGGACAGGTCGCCGTCGCCGTCGGGGTCGGCGGCCACGTCGAGGGCCTGCGCGAGCTGGTCGGTGGAGCCGGTGCAGCCGAACACCCGGATCGCGTACAGCTGCGCCTCGGGCGCTGCGCCCGGGCCGACCTTGAAGCCGGCCGGGTCCAGCCCGGGCCGGTACGGGCCGCGGTAGGTGCGGCCGTCCGCGGCGACGCCGTAGCCGGCCGCGGTGCCCGCCACATGGGTGCCGTGCCCGTTGAGCGCGCAGTCGATCGGGTTGGCGTCCGGGTGCGGCTCGGGCTGCGAGTGCTCGGCGGAGGGGTCGGGGTTGTAGTCGTCCCCGACCAGGTCCCGGCCGCCGGCCACCTTGTCGTTGGGGAACAGCGCGGCCGGGGCCGGCCTGGCGCCGTCGACGGCCTTGAACGCGGCCTCGGTGCCGGGGCCGCCGAAGTCGGCGTGGGTGTAGTCGATCCCGGAGTCGATCACGCCGATCCGCACCCCGCGCCCGGTGTTGCCCTCGCCCGCCGCCGGCGACCACACCTGCGGGGCGCCGGTGAGCGGCACCGAGTAGGAGTTGGCGCGCTGCTTGAGGGTGATCGGGTGGACCGCCCGGACGCCCGGCAGGGCGCCGAGCCGCGCCTGGGCGCCGGCGGGCGCCCGGACGGCCAGGCCGGTGAGCACCGTGGAGGTGCGGTAGATCGGGCGGGCGGCGGGCTCGGCCCGGTGCACCGCGGCCTCCAGGTCGGCGGCCGCGCGCAGGGCCCGGGCCCGCTGGTCGGCGCCGGCCCGGGCGGCGGCCGCGCGGACCGCCTCCGGGCTGCGCCTCGCCCGCCGG
The DNA here is from genome assembly GCF_040651175.1 of Kitasatospora sp. NPDC048540. NCBI lineage: Bacteria > Bacillati > Actinomycetota > Actinomycetes > Kitasatosporales > Streptomycetaceae > Kitasatospora > Kitasatospora sp. NPDC048540. Next base: position 39,914 of record NZ_JBEZIR010000061.1, on the reverse strand, counting down.
GCGTCGTCCGCGGCCCGGCGCCAGGCCGGGGCGGCCGGTTCGGTGTCGAGTTCGAGCAGGAAACCGGCGGGGGCGCCGGGGCGGGCGCTGCCCGCGGAGGTGTCGGGCCGCTCGGCCGCCGCCGCGCCGGCGGGCGCGACGGCGGTCAGCAGGGCGAGGGTCAGGCCGATCCGGGTGGCGACTGCCGCCCGGCGGTGGGCTGGTGGGGTGCGCACAGGTCCGTCTCCCCCGGCAGGGGTGGACTGATCTGCGTGCCGGTCAGCCGCGGTCCGCGCCGTGCGGAGGTCGATCACCCTTCCGGAGGCACCAAATTACGATCATCGAGTTGGCGTCGGCGAGCACTCTCCCCCGTTGGGGGACGGCTTGCACTCCTGTGGGTGACGGACCGTCAGGCGTTCGGCCCATTCCGCGACCTGCGGGCGGAGTCCGCGGGCCGCGCTCAGTAACCGTGGCCGGTGGCACCGCCGTTGTCACGGCGATCCAGGGCGCGCTGCAGGGCGGCCGCGGCGTGCGGGTCCGGCTCGGCGCGGCGACGGCGGCGCGGGGCGTGGACGGAGTGGACGGCGGGGGCGCTGGGGACGGTGCGACGGTCTGCGACGGGGGGCATACCGGTCTCCTCGGTTCTGGGCGCGCCCGAAGGCGCAGTGGGGAGGGTGGGGTACGCCGGCAAGGGTCGCCTGCCGAACTGCGTACGGGCACACACGGGCCACCGTCCCTGGCTTGCAGGGGTGGCTCACCGTATGGCTCTTTCACCGTACGACTCGACGGCGCCGATGTCTGCACGATTAGTTGGATTTCCTAGTATCTGAGACGGGGTTCACCCGGCCGCCGATGCGACGGCATGCGAACGGCCCTTCCGCCCGAAGGCGGAAGGGCCGCTCGAAGGCCTGGCTGCCGGTCTCAGCCGAGGTTGACCGCACGGGCGAAGCGGGCGCCGATCGCACCGGCGATCTCGGCCAGCACCTCCTGGGAGACCTCGCTGTCCACGGTGATCGAGGCGAGCGCCTCCGCGCCGTCCCGGGCCACCTGCATGCCGGCGATGTTGATCCCGGCGTCGCCGAGGATCCGGCCGAGGGTGCCGACCACGCCGGGGCGGTCCTCGTACTTGAAGAACGCCATGTGGTCGGTGAGGGCCACGTCCACGTCGAAGGCGTCCACCCCGACGATCTTCTGCTGCTGCTTCGGGCCGGCCAGCGTGCCGGAGATGGCGACCTCGCCGCCGTCGGCCAGGGTGCCGCGCACCGTGATCACGTTGCGGTGCTCGGGGCTCTCGCTGGAGGTGGTCAGCCGGACCTCGACGCCGCGCTCCTGGGCGAACAGCGGGGCGTTGACGTAGGACACCGTCTCGGCCACCACGTCCTCGAACACGCCCTTGAGGGCGGAGAGTTCGAGCACCTTGACGTCGTGCTGGGTGATCTCGCCGCGGACCTCGACATCGAGCCGGACGGCGACCTCGCCGGCCAGCGCGGTGAAGATCCGGCCGAGCTTCTCGGCCAGCGGCAGACCCGGCTTGACGTCCTCGGCGATCACGCCGCCCTGGACGTTGACCGCGTCCGGCACCAGCTCGCCGGCCAGCGCCAGGCGGACCGAGCGGGCGACCGCGATACCGGCCTTCTCCTGCGCCTCGTCGGTGGAGGCGCCCAGGTGCGGGGTGGCGACCACGTTGTCGAAGGCGAACAGCGGGGAGTCGGTGCACGGCTCCTTGGCGTAGACGTCCAGGCCCGCGCCGGCCACCCGGCCGTCGCGCAGCGCGCTGGCGAGCGCGGCCTCGTCCACGATGCCGCCGCGGGCGGCGTTGACGATCCGCACCGAGGGCTTCACCTTGTGCAGCGCCTCGTCGCCGATCAGGCCGATCGTCTCGGGGGTCTTGGGGAGGTGCACGGTGATGAAGTCGGAGACCTCCAGCAGCTCCTCCAGGGAGAGCAGCTTGACGCCCATCTGGGCCGCGCGGGCGGCCTGGATGTAGGGGTCGTAGGCGACGATCTTCATCCCGAACGCGGACATCCGCTGGGCGACCAGCACGCCGATCCGGCCGAGGCCGACCACGCCGAGGACCTTCTCGCTCAGCTCGACGCCGGTGTACTTGTTGCGCTTCCACTCGCCCTGCTTGAGCGCGGCGTTGGCCGGCGCGATGTTGCGGGCGACCGAGATCAGCAGGCCGCAGGCGAGCTCGGCGGCGGTGACGATGTTGGAGGTCGGCGCGTTCACGACCATCACGCCGGCCTTGGTGGAGGCCGACACGTCCACGTTGTCCAGGCCCACCCCGGCCCGGGCGACGACCTTGAGCTTCTTGGCCGCGGCCAGCGCCTCGGCGTCCACCTTGGTGGCGCTGCGGATCAGGATCGCGTCCACGTCCGCGATGGCGGTCAGCAGCTCGGTGCGGTCCGCACCGTTGCAGTGGCGGATCTCGAAATCCGGACCCAGGGCGTCGACCGTGGCGGGGGACAGCTCTTCGGCGATCAGAACTACGGATTTGCTGCTCACGACAGTGTCCTTAACTGTCCGGTTCTCCCCGGCACGTAGGTGGCGTGGCGAACGGGGGGAAGGTGGCATGCCGCGTAGGTAGACGCACGACGCTGTGGGCCTGACGCGCACTCGGAAGTGTATCGACGGGCTGGGGCGGCGGCTGCTCCCGTCCGGCGAAATCACCCGGACGGGAGCAGCCTGGTTGTACAAGGCAGTTGGACCGCCCGAACGGGTTACGCCTCGGCGTCGACCCAGCTCATCAGCTTGCGGAGCTTCTTGCCGGTGGTCTCCAGCAGGTGCTCGGAGTCGGCGTTCTTGTACTCGTTGTACTTGGGCAGGCCCGCCTTGTACTCGGCGATCCAGGTGTTGGCGAAGGTGCCGTCCTGGATCTCGGCGAGGACCTTCTTCATCTCGGCCTTGGTGTCGGCGGTGATGATGCGCGGGCCGGTGACGTAGTCGCCCCACTCGGCGGTCTCGGAGACCGACCAGCGCATCTTCTCCAGACCCCCCTCGTACATCAGGTCGACGATCAGCTTGAGCTCGTGCAGGCACTCGAAGTAGGCGATCTCCGGCTGGTAGCCGGCCTCCACCAGGGTCTCGAAGCCGGCCTTGACCAGCGCGGCGGTGCCGCCGCACAGCACGGCCTGCTCGCCGAACAGGTCGGTCTCGGTCTCCTCGGTGAAGGTGGTCTTGATGACACCGGCCTTGGTGCCGCCGATGCCCTTGGCGTACGACAGGGCCAGATCAAACGCCTTGCCGGTGGAGTCCTGCTCGACCGCCACGATGCACGGGACGCCGCGGCCCTCCTCGTACTGGCGGCGGACCAGGTGGCCCGGGCCCTTGGGGGCGACCATGCAGACGTCGACGCTCTCCGGCGGGGTGATGAAGCCGAAGCGGATGTTCAGGCCGTGGCCGAAGAACAGGGCGTCGCCCGCCTTCAGGTTCGGCTCGATCGACTCGGTGTAGACATCGGCCTGGATCGGGTCCGGCACCAGGATCATGATGACGTCGGCCTCGGCCGCGGCGGTGGCGGGGTCGGTGACGCGCAGGCCCGCCTCCTCGGCCTTGGCGCGGGACTTCGAGCCCTCCAGGAGGCCGACCCGGACGTCCACGCCCGAGTCACGCAGCGACAGCGCGTGGGCGTGGCCCTGGCTGCCGTAGCCGATGACCGCGACCTTGCGGCCCTGGATGATGGACAGGTCGGCGTCGTCTTCGTAGAACAGCTCGGCCACGGGGGCACATCTCCTTGCGTGGTGGTGGTGCCGGTGCGTACCTACCGTACGTGGACCCGGCGGTGGGGTGGGGCGTTGCTTCAGGGGGTGAGACGGGAGGGGATCAGGCGCTGCGGTCCAGGGCCCGCAGCGAGCGGTCGGTGATCGACCGGGCGCCGCGTCCGATGGCCACCAGACCGGACTGGACCAGCTCCTTGATGCCGTACGGCTCCAGCATCTTGAGCATCGCCTCCAGCTTGTCGGAGCTGCCGGTGGCCTCGATGGTGACGGCGTCCGGCGAGACGTCGACCGTCTTGGCGCGGAACAGCTGGACGATCTCGACGATCTGCGAGCGGCTCTCCGCGTCGGCCCGGACCTTGACCAGGACCAGCTCGCGCTGGACCGCCTGGCTCTGGTCGAGTTCGACGATCTTTATCACGTTGACCAGCTTGTTCAGCTGCTTGGTGACCTGCTCCAGCGGCAGGTCCTCCACGTTGACCACGATGGTCATCCGGGAGATGTCCGGGTGCTCGGTCGGGCCGACCGCGAGCGAGTCGATGTTGAAGCCCCGACGGGAGAACAGCGAGGCGATGCGGGCGAGCACGCCGGGCTTGTTCTCGACCAGGACGGAGAGGGTGTGCTTGGACATGGCGGTCATGGTCTCTCTATCGGGTGGTCGGGGCCGTCAGTCGAGGTCGTCGCCGAAGTCCGGGCGCAGGTCCCGGGCGGCGAGGATCTCGTCGTTGCTGGTGCCGGCGGCGACCATCGGCCAGACCATGGCGTCCTGGTGGACGATGAAGTCGATGACCACCGGGCGGTCGTTGATCTCCATCGCCTGCTTGATCACCGCGTCCAGGTCCTCCGGGCGCTCACAGCGCAGGCCGACGCAGCCCATCGCCTCGGAGAGCATCACGAAGTCCGGGATCCGGGTGCCCTGGGCCGGGGCGGCGATGCCGTCGTGCTCGGGGCCGGCGTGCAGCACGGTGTTGGAGTAGCGCTGGTTGTAGAACAGGGTCTGCCACTGGCGGACCATCCCGAGCGAGCCGTTGTTGATGACGGCCACCTTGATCGGGATGTTGTTCAGGGCGCAGGTGACCAGTTCCTGATTGGTCATCTGGAAGCATCCGTCACCGTCGATCGCCCAGACCTCGGTGTCCGGCTTGCCGGCCTTGGCGCCCATCGCGGCCGGCACCGCGTAGCCCATGGTGCCCGCGCCGCCGGAGTTCAGCCAGGTGGCCGGCTTCTCGTAGCTGATGAACTGCGAGGCCCACATCTGGTGCTGGCCGACGCCCGCCGCGTAGATGGCGTCCGAGCCGACCAGCTGGCCGATCCGCTCGATCACCTGCTGCGGCGACAGGCCGCCCTCGGGGGCGGGCTCGTAGCCGAGCGGGTAGGTGGCCTTCCACTGGTTGAGCTTGACCCACCAGTCCGCGTAGTCGCCCTTGTGCCCGGCGTCGAACTCGGCCTGCACGGCGACGATCAGATCGGCGATCACCTCGCGGGCGTCACCGACGATCGGCACGTCGGCCGGCCGGTTCTTGCCGATCTCGGCCGGGTCGATGTCGGCGTGCACGACCTTGGCGAACGGGGCGAAGCTGTCCAGCTTGCCGGTGACCCGGTCGTCGAACCGGGCGCCGAGGGTGAACAGCAGGTCCGACTTCTGCAGCGCGGTGACGGCCGGGACCGAGCCGTGCATGCCGGGCATGCCCAGGTGCTGGGGGTGGCTGTCGGGGAAGACGCCGAGCGCCATCAGGGTGGTGACCACCGGGGCGCCGGTCAGCTCGGCCAGGATCCGCAGCTCGGCGCTGGCGTTGGCCTTGAGCACGCCGCCGCCGACGTACAGCACCGGCTTCTTCGCGTTGACCAGCATCCGCGCCGCCTCGCGGATCTGCTTGGCGTGCGGCTTGGTGACCGGCCGGTAGCCGGGCAGCGAGGTCTCCACCGGCCAGCGGAAGACGGTGGTCGCCTGCAGCGCGTCCTTGGCGATGTCGACCAGGACCGGGCCGGGGCGGCCGGTACCGGCGATGTGGAAGGCCTCCGCGATCACCCGGGGGATCTCGGCCGGGTCGGTGACCAGGAAGTTGTGCTTGGTGATCGGCATCGTGATGCCGCAGATGTCCGCCTCCTGGAAGGCGTCGGTGCCGATCGCCTTGGAGGCGACCTGGCCGGTGATCGCCACGATCGGCACCGAGTCCATGTAGGCGTCGGCGATCGGGGTGACCAGGTTGGTGGCGCCGGGGCCCGAGGTCGCCATGCAGACGCCGACCCGGCCGGTGGCCTGCGCGTAGCCGGTGGCGGCGTGGCCGGCCCCCTGCTCGTGCCGGACCAGGATGTGGCGGACCTTGGTGGAGTCCATCAACGGGTCGTACGCCGGGAGGATCGCCCCGCCCGGGATGCCGAAGACCGTGTCCGCGCCCACGGCCTCGAGGGAGCGGATGAGCGACTGGGCGCCGGTCATGGTCTCGGTGGTCTGGGGACCCGGAGCGTGGGCTGCCGGGGTGTCCCCGCGGCGGGGGGATGCGGCGTGCTCAGTCATCTGCCTGTCTCTTCTCGGGTTCTGCCGGCCCCGGCAGTTGAGGGTCCTGCCGTCCGGGGGCCGATCTCCGGCTCTGCCCCAATCGTCCCGTTTTAGGACGCTCAGGGCCAGGGGTATCGCGGGGGTGGAACAGGTTCAGTGCAACAAAAAACCCCTCGTGCCCAGGGCATGCGAGGGGTGGCGCGTCGGTCTGTCACGAGGCAGGCACAACGGCCCGCTCAGCCGACGCGCCCGCCAAGTACGAGAATTCGGGTGCGCATGGCACCGACCTTCCTCCCGAGCCCCGGTGAGTGTCAAGCTGGTGGGACGGACGTCTCGCCATGCGGACCGCCGGACGGACCCCCCACGGCATGGCGTTGTGGCAGGTCGAGGGGGGCGTGGTGGTGCCCGGAGCGGCCCGCCGCGGGCTCCGCGCAGCCACCCGGACGGGTCTGGTCCGCCAGGTGCGGGCGGCGCCCGGCCAGCGCGCCGACCGGACGCGGCAGCGGGTAGACCCGGCGCACCAGCGCGCGGGCCAGCCGGGGCTCGTCCAGCGGCTGGGCGAAGGCCAGCCCCTGGGCCCGTCGGCAGCCCAGCTCCTGCAGCACGGCGACCTGGCGGGGGTGGTCGACCCCCTCGGCCGCCGTCACCATACCGAGGTCGCGGCCCAGGCGCAGCGCGTTCCCGGCCAGCGCCCGGGTGAGCGCGGAGTCGGCGAGGTCCTGGACCAGGCTGCGGTCCAGCTTCAGCACGTCGAACGGCAACCGGGCGAGGGTGCCGAGCGAGCCGCCGCCGGCCCCGAAGCCGCCGACCGCGGTGCAGACGCCGAGCCGGCGCAGCGCGGCCAGCCGGCGGCCCAGCTCGTCCGCTCCGTGGTCGGCCCCGGTCTTGGCCAGCTCCAGCATCAGCTGGCCCGGGGGCAGCCCGCTGTCGCGCAGGGCGGAGGCCACCGCCTCGTACATGCCGGGGGCGCACAGCCGGTCCTCGGTCAGCCGGACCGAGACCGGTACGTCGGGGGTGGTGGGGTCGGCGCGGCGGCGGGCGGCCGCCCGGATCGCCTCCTGGAGCATCCAGCGGGCGAACCTGGTCGCGGCGTCGCCCTGCTCGGCGGTGCGCAGGAACTCCGCCGGGGTGAGCAGCAGGCCCTGCGCGGAGCGCCAGCGGGCCTGCGCCTCGACGCCGGCCACCTGGCCGCTGGCGAGGTCGACCACCGGCTGGTGCAGCAGGGTGAAGCCGCCCTCGCGGACCGCCACCCGCAGCCGCTCCGCCAGCTCGGTGCGGCGCTCCAGCTCGGCCCGCATCGCGGGGGTGTAGAGCACCACCCGGCCCTTGCCCTCGGACTTGGCCCGGTACATCGCCAGGTCGGCGTTGCGCATCAGCTCGTCGGTGGCGGCCCGCGGGTCGGCGCCGGGGGTGAGGTCGCGCGGGGCGAAGGCGATGCCGATGCTGGCCGCCACCCCCAGTTCGGCGCCGCCGATCCAGTACGGCTCGGAGAGCGCGGTGCGCAGCCGCTCGGCCAGCTCGTGCACCTGGACGGGAGCGAGCCGCCCGCACACCAGGGCGGCGAACTCGTCGCCGCCGAACCGGGCCACGGTGTCCCCGGAGCGGACCGCGCCCTGCAGCCGGCGGGCGGCCTGCACCAGCAGCTCGTCGCCGACCTGGTGGCCGGCGGTGTCGTTGACCGCCTTGAAGCCGTCGAGGTCGAGGAAGAGCACCGCGACGCCGGTGCCGTCGCCGCCGCGGGGGGCCGGGGCGCCCTCGGCCTGGCCGAGGCCGAGCGCGGCGCGCACCCGCTGGGCGAACAGCGCCCGGTTGGGCAGGTCGGTGAGCGGGTCGTGGAAGGCGTTGTGCTGGAGCTGGGCCTGCAGCCGGACCCGCTCGGAGACGTCCCGGCTGTTGAGGATCAGCCCGTCCCGGTGGCGGTTGACGGTGGACTCCACGTGCAGCCACTCGCCGTCGCCGGAGCGGATCCGGCACTCCACCCGGGCCGACGGCTCCGCGCCGCCCTCCCGGCGGTTCGGGAACCGGCCGCGGGCCAGGATCCGGCCCACCTCCCAGATCACCCGGTCGACGTCGTCGGGGTGGACCAGGTCGAGCAGGTTGCCGCCGACCAGTTCCTCGGGGTCGCGGCTGTAGACCCGCAGCGACGCCGGGCTGACGTAGGAGAGCACCCCGTCCGCCCCGGCGATCATGATGACGTCGCTGGAGCCCTGCACCAGCGAGCGGAAGTGCGACTCCTTCTGCGCCAGCTCCTGCGCCAGCGAGAGGTTGTCCAGCAGCATCACGCCCTGGCGCAGGATCAGCGCGATCCCGACCGTGCTGGCCGCGGCGAGCACCTCGCGGTCCACGAAGTGGCCGACCAGGGCGTTGTAGAGGATCCCGGCGGTGCAGACCGCGGCGGCCGCGTAGGGGGTGAGCGCGGAGAAGGTGCTGGCCACCCGGCGGCGCGGCGATCCGCCGGCCGAGGGGTGCTCCCGGCTGGCCAGGCCGCGCGGCTGCGACCAGGGCGCCCGGGCCAGCAGCACGCTGCCGGCGAACCAGCCCGCGTCCAGCAGTTCGCCGGAGCGGTACGAGCTGCGCAGGCCGGGTGCGGTGAACAGGGCGTCGCAGACCACGGTGAGGGCGAGCGCGACCATCGCGGTGTGCACGGCCGCCCGGTTGCCGTCGCGGCTGCGGAAGCGCAGTCCGACCACCAGGCTGACCAGCAGGATGTCCAGCACCGGGTAGCCGAGGCCGAGCGCCAGCTTGACCGGGTCGCCGCCGTCGCCGCTGGCCACCCGGCCGAGCGCCAGGCTCCAGCTGAGGGTGAACAGCGAGCCGCCGACCAGCCAGCCGTCCAGCAGCAGGCAGAGCCAGCCGGCCGCGGTGCGCGGGCGCTGGGCCAGCACCAGCAGGCCGGTGATGGCGAGCGGGGCGAAGAGCAGGAAGGCGAAGTCGGCCACCGAGTCGGCCGGGACCTCGGTGCGCAGCACCACCTCGTACCAGCCCCAGGTGCCGTTGCCGACCGCCACCATCGCGGAGGACAGCCCGAACAGCAGCCAGGCGGGCCGGGCCGGGCCGGCCACCGCGCAGCCGTGGGCGAGGCAGGAGAGGGAGGCCGCCAGGGCGGCGCCGGCCAGTCCGAAGTCGCCCATGAACAGGGCCACCGAGGGGGATCCCCAGCCGACCGCGGCACCCGCCGTGTACCCGAGGCACAGCAGCACCAGCAGGGCGCCGGGAAGGCCCGCGGTCCGGGTGCCGTCGGCGAGCGCCCGGCGCAGCCGGGCGGCGCGCGGGGTGGTCCGGGGGGCGGGCAGCACCGCATCGGTGGAGTTCAATCGACATCTCCCCCTCCGACACCGGGACCGTCTCGGCCCGGGCCTCGGCTGTGCGGCGCTCCGCGGTGCCGTACCGGTGTTCCCGATCGGGACCCTACACCACTTTCGTCACTCAACGACACGCACACTCAACTTAGAGTAATGGTGCGCCGGGGTGGCCTGGGGGCATTGGTCCGGGATCGCCCGATCGGCAGGGGCGTACGCCCCCGGCGCGCGAGCCCTCGGCGGCTGCGCGCCAGCGGTCGGCGGCCGCGCTCGCCGACGGTCGGCGGCCGCGCGGGTCAGCGCTCGGCGGGGACCTGGCCGGCGTCCGGGAACAGCCGCCAGCGGTGGGCCAGTGCGGCCGCCTCGCCGCGGCCGGCCACCTCCAGCTTGGCCAGGATGTTGGAGACGTGGACGCTGGCGGTCTTGGGCGAGATGTACAGCTCCTCGGCGATCCGCCGGTTGGTCAGGCCGAGCGCGAGCAGCCGCAGCACGTCCCGTTCGCGCGGGGTCAGCCCGAGCGCCTCGACGGCGGCCGGGGCGCCCTGCGGCGCGGCCGGCCCGGGCCCGCCGGTGTCCGCCCGCCCGGTGTCCGCCCGGACTGCGGGCGGCACCGGCAGGCCGGCCCGCTCGGCCAGCAGGGCGGCCTCCCGCTCCAGGTACCGGTCACCGCGGCCGCGGGCCAACGGCTGGGCCTCGCAGAGCAGTTCGGCGGCGGCCCGGCGGTCCCCGTCCGCGGCCGCCCGGCCGGCGGCCCGTACCAGCGCCTGCCCCAGCGGGTGCGGCCGGCCGGCGACCCGCAGCGGGGCGATGGCCTCGGCCCAGTGTCCGGCGGTGTCCGCGCCGTGGGCGCGGGCCAGCTCGGCGTCCAGCAGCCGGGCCCAGCCCTGGTGCAGCGGCACCTGCGGCCGGTAGCCCTCGGCCGCGGCGGCGATCCGCGCCAGCACCCCGTCCCGCCCCGGGCCGGCGGCGGGCAGTCCGCGCGCGTCCGCCTCCACGGCCGCGGCGCGGACCAGCAGCGGGAGCAGCAGCAGCGTCTGCTGTCCGGCCGGCTCGCGGTCCAGCACCTCGAGGATCTGCTCGCGCGCGGCCAGCGGACTGCCCCAGCGGGCGGCGATCTCGATGCTCACCAGGACGGTCGGCAGGACGTGCTGGGGCTGCTCGTGCCGGCCCGCCGCGACGGCCTGGGCGAGCGCCGCCTCGGCCGCGGCCCGGTCGTCGGCCAGCAGGGCGAGCTCGGCCCGCAGCCGGCTGAGGAAGGCGTGGTGGGAGTCCCTGGACGGGTCCTCGGCCCAGGCGTCGAGCACCCCGGCGGCCTCCGCCAGCCGTCCGAGGGCGATCAGTGCCTCGGCCAGGTTGCCGGTGAGGATCGCCCCGGTGTTGCCGAGCAGCCCGGTGGAGCCGGCCGCCTCCAGCCCCTCGCGGGCGGTGCGTTCCGCCTCCTCGGCCCGGCCCAGCTGGACCAGCAGGCTGGCCAGGTTGTTGAGCCCCCGGCAGGTCAGGTCGGGCACGCCGAGCGCCCGGGCCTGCTCCACCGCGGCGGCCAGCTCCGCCAGGCCCTGGTCCGGGTCGTCGAAGTCGGCGAGCAGGCTGCCCAGCGTCATCCTGGCGTGCGCCTCGACGCTGCCCGCGCCGACCTCCCGCGCGATCCGCACGGCCCGTTCGGCGGTGGCCAGGTGCTCGTGGGTCGGCCGGCGCAGCATCGCGTGCGCCGCCTCCAGGGCGAGCACCTCGGCCTGCACGGCGGACGGTCCGAGGTCGGCCACCAGCCGGTGCGCGTAGGCGAGTTCGGCGCTGCCGCCGGGCCGGTCGAGGTGGCCCAGCATCCGGGCCCGCTGCATCCGGAACCAGGCGGCCCGCATCGGGTCGCGCTGCTCGTCGACCAGTCTGACCCCGCGCTTGGCGAGGCTGAGTCCGCGTTCGCGCTCCCCGCTGCGACGGGCCGCGACCACCGCCTCGGCCAGCACGTCGACCTGCCGGAGCCGGTCGCACGAGGTGTCGTGCCGGCCCGCGTCGCAGGAGCAGGGCGGATAGGTCTCGGCCCAGTCGTAGGGGCGCAGGGTGTGCTCCAGGACGTCCTCGGAGACCTCCTCCCACAGCTCCAGGGCGCGTTCCAGCATCCGCAACTGTTCGGCGAAGGCGTTGCGGCGGCGGGCGGCGCGGGCCGCCTCCAGGGCGGCCGGCAGCGCGCGGGCCGGATGGTGCGCGTGGTACCAGTAGTTGGCCAGCCGGGCGGGCCGGACCTCGTCCCCCACCAGGGCGGGATCCTGCTCCAGGGCGTCGGCGAAGCGGCGGTTGATCAGGTGCCGCTCGCCGGGCAGCAGGTCGTCCGAGACCGCCTCGCGGACCAGCGCGTGCCGGAAGCGGTAGCCCTCGCCGTCGGTGTCGGGACGCAGGATGTTGGCGCCGACCGCGGTGCGCAGCGCCTCGATCAGCGGCTCCTCGCCCTCGTCCAGGACGGCGGCCAGCAGTCCGTGCTCGACGCAGGAGCCGCCCTCGGCGGCGAACTTGACCACCTGCTGGGTCTCGTCGCTCAGTGCCTCCACCCGGACCAGCAGGATGTCCCGCAGCGACTCGGTCAGCCCGGCCGGACAGCCCTGCCGGTGGGCGGTGGCGAGCTCCTCGACGAAGAACGGGTTGCCCTCGGAGCGGCGGTGGATCCGGTCCACCAGCGCGCGGTCCGGCGCCTCGGTGCCCAGGATGCCGGCCAGCTGCGCGGCCACCTCGACCTGGCCGAAGCGGTCGAGTTCGAGCCGCTGGACGGTGCGCAGCCGGTCGAGTTCGGCCAGGAAGGGGCGCAGCGGGTGGCGCCGGTGCAGGTCGTCGCTGCGGTAGGTGGTGACGATCAGGACCCGGGAGCGGTGCAGGGTGCGGATCAGGTAGGCGAGCAGTTCGCGGGTGGAGCGGTCGGACCAGTGCAGGTCCTCGACGGCGAGCACCAGGGTGCGGTCGGCGGCGAGCCGCTCGAACAGCCGGGCGGTGTGCTCGAACAGCCGGGCCCGGCCGAACTCGTCGTTCGGTTCGCCGTCCGCCTCGCCGAAGTCCGGCAGCAGCCGGGCCAGATGGCCCTCCATGCCGGCCGCGGCCCGTTCCAGTTCGGGCCCCAGCTGGCGGTACAGGCGGCGCAGCGCGGTGGCCAGCGGCGCGTACGGCAGGCCCTCGGCGCCGATCTCCAGACAGCCGCCCAGCACGGTGACCGCGCCGGCGGCGGCCGCGCTGTCGAGGAACTCCTCCACCAGCCGGGTCTTGCCGACCCCGGCCTCTCCCCCGATCAGCACGGTCTGCGGATCCCCGGCCTCGGCGCGGCGCAGGGCCGCCGCGAGGAGGTCGGTCTCCGTACTGCGCCCGACGAAGACCGGGCTGACCGATATCTGCTCCATGGCGGCGAGCATGCCACAGGCCCGTATCGCGGGCCGAGGCGTTATCCGGGCGCCGGACGGCCCGAAGGGGAGCACGCCGGTGGCGTGCTCCCCTTCCGTCCCGGCTCGGGCACCCGGGATGTGCCGCTCTGTCAGCATTCGCCGAGTCGTGCCGGGCGGGCGGTGGCCGACCGGCCGGTAGCGGCGGCGGCGCGGCGTCCGCTCCGGGCGAACCGCGCCCGCAGGCCGGTGCGGCCGCCGGTGTGCTCCCCGGCCTCGCGGGCGGTCCGGGCCTCGTGCACCAGGCGGGCGCGCTCGGCCTCCTGCTCGAGCTGGTGCTGGCGCTGGCGGATGATCTCGTACTCGTACACGGTGGTGGTCCCCCTGTTCGGGACGCTTCCCGGTCCCTGTGGCCGGTCCGTCGTCCTGCATCCAGGATTCCGTCCCAGGCGGGGGTGCGGCATCGGCAGCATGCCTCATCTTCGGGGGAACGACCGCCTTAGGCGCCTGCCTTTCGAAGCCGAAAGGCCCGCCCGCACCCCGGGAGTCCGGGGTGCGGGCGGGCCTTGAGGACTAAGGAGGCCTAAGGCGTCCTCAGGACAGCTTCGCCAGCAGCAGGTCCTTGACCCTGGCCGCGTCGGCCTGGCCGCGAGTGGTCTTCATGACCGCACCGACCAGCGCGCCGATCGCCTGGACCTTGCCGTCGCGGATCTTGGCGGCGATGTCCGGGTTGTCGGCGATGGCCTGGTCGACGGCCGCGCCGAGCGCGGAGTCGTCCGAGACCACGGCGAGGCCGCGCTGCTCGACGACCGCGTCCGGCTCGCCCTCGCCGGCCAGCACGCCCTCGATGACCTGGCGGGCCAGCTTGTCGTTGAGCTTGCCCTCGGCGACCAGCGCGCACACCCGGGCCACCTGGGCCGGGGTGATCGGCTGCTCGGCCAGCTCGGTGCCGGTCTCGTTGGCCCGGCGGGCCAGCTCGCCCAGCCACCACTTGCGGGCCTGGTCGGCCGGCGCACCGGCGGCGATGGTCTGCTCCAGCAGCTCCACCGCACCGGCGTTCAGCACCGACTGCATGTCCTTGTCGGACAGCGCCCACTCGGCCTGCAGCCGGGCGCGGCGCACCCGCGGCAGCTCGGGCAGCTCGGCCCGCAGCTCCTCGACCCAGGTGCGGGCCGGGGCGATCGGGACCAGGTCGGGCTCCGGGAAGTACCGGTAGTCCTCGGCGTTGTCCTTGATCCGGCCCGCGGTGGTGGTGCCGTTGTCCTCGTGGAAGTGCCGGGTCTCCTGGACGATCGTCCCGCCGTCGGTCAGCACCGTGGCGTGGCGCTGGATCTCGAACCGGGCCGCCCGCTCGACGCTGCGCAGCGAGTTGACGTTCTTGGTCTCCGAGCGGGTGCCGAAGGTCGAGGTGCCGTTCGGGCGCAGCGACAGGTTGACGTCGCAGCGCATCTGGCCCTTGTCCATCCGGGCCTCGGAGACGCCCAGCGCCCGGATCAGCTCGCGCAGCTCGGCCACGTACGCCTTGGCCACCTCGGGGGCGCGCTCGCCGGCGCCCTCGATCGGCTTGGTGACGATCTCGATCAGCGGGATGCCGGCCCGGTTGTAGTCCAGCAGCGAGTGCGTGGCGCCGTGGATCCGGCCGGTGGCACCGCCGACGTGGCTGGACTTGCCGGTGTCCTCCTCCATGTGGGCGCGCTCGATCTCCACCCGGAAGGTCGAGCCGTCCTCCAACTGCACGTCGAGGTAGCCGTTGAAGGCGATCGGCTCGTCGTACTGCGAGGTCTGGAAGTTCTTCGGCATGTCCGGGTAGAAGTAGTTCTTCCGGGCGAACCGGCACCACTCGGCGATCTCGCAGTTCAGCGCGAGGCCGATCTTGATCGCCGACTCCACGCCGACCGCGTTGACCACCGGCAGCGAGCCGGGCAGGCCGAGGCAGGTCGGGCAGGTCTGCGAGTTCGGCTCGGCGCCCAGCTCGGTCGAGCAGCCGCAGAACATCTTGGTCTTCGTACCCAGCTCGACGTGGACCTCAAGGCCCATCACCGGGTCGTACGAGGCGAGAGCGTCCTCGTACGAGACCAGACTGATGACGCTCACAGCGTCCCCTTCACTTGAGTCTTGGAGGTCCGTCAGCCCAGCAGCACGTCGTCGTCGCCGAGCCGCTTGAGCTCACGGACGAGGAGCGCGGTGCCGGTGATCAGCGCGGCGGCGCCGACCAGGGCGTTGATCAGCTTGAGGGTGTCGTTGTCGCCACGTGCCTTGCGGACGTCCTTGACGATCGAGACCGCGCCGAAGGCGCTCGTCCCGATGGACAGCCACAGGCCCGGCTTCGAGTGCTTGAAGCCCTTGGCCTTCGCAACGGTGCTCACAGTGCCGGTGCCTCCTCCAGCAGGGGGTGTCCCCACTTGTCGTTGAGTGCGGCCTCGACGGCGCCGCCCACGCGGTACAGGCGGTCGTCCGCCATCGCGGGCGCGATGATCTGCAGGCCGACCGGGAGATTGTCCTCCGGGGCCAGGCCGCAGGGCAGCGACATGGCCGCGTTGCCCGCCAGGTTCGACGGGATGGTGCACAGGTCGGCCAGGTACATCGCCATCGGGTCGTCGGCGCGCTCGCCGATCGGGAAGGCGGTGGTCGGGGTGGTCGGCGAGATCAGCACGTCGACGCCGGCGAAGGCCGCGTCGAAGTCGCGCGAGATCAGGGTGCGGACCTTCTGCGCCGAGCCGTAGTAGGCGTCGTAGTAACCCGAGGACAGCGCGTAGGTGCCCAGGATGATCCGGCGCTTGACCTCGTCGCCGAAGCCGGCCTCGCGGGTGAGCGCGGTGACGTCCTCGGCGGAGCGGGTGCCGTCGTCGCCGACCCGCAGGCCGTAGCGCATGGCGTCGAAGCGGGCCAGGTTGGAGGAGGCCTCGCTCGGCGCGATCAGGTAGTACGCGGGCAGCGCCAGCGTGAACGACGGGCAGGAGACCTCGACGACCTCGGCGCCCAGCTCGCGCAGCAGCTCCACCGACTCGTGGAAGCGCTGCATCACACCGGCCTGGTAGCCCTCGCCGGCGAACTCCTTGACGATGCCGATCCGCATGCCGCGGATGTCGCGCATCTTCGCCGCCGCGACCACGGCCGGCACCGGCGCGTCGATCGAGGTGGAGTCCAGCGGGTCGTGGCCGGCGATGGCCTCGTGCAGCAGGGCCGCGTCCAGCACGGTCCGGGCGCACGGGCCGCCCTGGTCCAGCGAGGAGGAGAACGCGACCAGGCCGTAGCGGGAGACCGAGCCGTAGGTCGGCTTCACGCCGACCGTGCCGGTGACCGCACCGGGCTGGCGGATCGAGCCGCCGGTGTCGGTGCCGATCGCCAGCGGGGCCTCGTACGCGGCCAGCGCCGCCGCCGAGCCGCCGCCCGAGCCGCCGGGGATCCGGGACAGGTCCCAGGGGTTGCCGGTCGGGCCGAAGGCGGAGTTCTCGGTGGAGGACCCCATGGCGAACTCGTCCATGTTGGTCTTGCCGAGGATCACCACGCCGGCGTCCTTCAGACGCGCCGTCAGGGTCGCGTCGTACGGCGGGATCCAGCCTTCGAGGATCTTCGAGCCGCAGGTGGTCGGGATGCCCTCGGTGGTGAAGACGTCCTTGAGTGCCAGCGGGACGCCGGCCAGCGGGCCGAGCTCCTCGCCCTTGGCGCGCTTGGCGTCCACCGCGCGGGCCGCGGCCAGCGCGCCCTCGGTGTCGACGTGCAGGAAGGCGTTGACCTTCTTGTCGACCGCGTCGATCCGGTCCAGGTGGGCCTGGGCGACCTCGACGGCGGAGACCGTGCCGGAGGCGATCGCGGTGGCGGTCTCGGCCGCGGTGTAGCGGATGAGATCGGTCATGGTGATCAGTCCTCCCCGAGGATCTGGGGCACGCGGAAACGCTGCTCCTCGCTGGCCGGGGCGCCGGACAGCGCCTGCTCCGGGGTGAGCGAGGGCCGCACCTCGTCCGCGCGCATGACGTTGGTCAGCGGCAGCGGGTGGGAGGTCGGCGGGACGTCCTGTCCGGCGACCTCGGAAACGCGGGCGACCGCGCCGATGATCACGTCGAGCTGCTCGGCGAAGTGGTCCAGCTCTTCGGCCTGCAACTCAAGACGCGACAGCCGGGCGAGGTGGGCGACCTCCTCGCGCGTGATGCCAGGCATGCAGCGATCCTCAAGGTGAGTTCTGGTGAGGCCGGGGCCGCTGCTGCGGCGCCCGGCCCGGACGGGCGGGCGCTCGGCGCACCCCGTCCTCTTGGTCTGTGCGCCCCATCCTATGGGGCGCGGCCCGGGCACCGGCGACGCGAGCGGGGCGCCGGGCGGGAAAGCGGCGCCCCGCCGGCCCGTCGAGGGGGCCGGCGGGGCGCCGCGGGACGGTCACTGCTGGGCGGTCGGGGCCCCGAGTTCGGGCTTGGCCTTGCCCTTGCCCTTCGCGCCGGGCCCGAGCTGGGTGGCCGGGCGGACCTGGGTCGCCGTCAGCCGCTCGACCGACGGCGCGCCGGTGCTGTGCACCATCAGCCAGGCGGTGGCCTGGTCGGCCGGCAGCGCGGCCGACACCAGCCAGCCCTGCACCGCGTCCACCCCCATGCTCTGCAGCCGCTCCCAGGTCTCGTCGTCCTCGACGCCCTCGGCGACCACGGTCAGCCCGAGCGAGTGCGCCAGCTCGACCGAGCAGCGCACCACGGCGGCGTCGTGGTCGTCGGCGACCATCCGGGAGACGAAGGAGCGGTCGATCTTGAGTTCGCCGACCGGCAGGCTGCGCAGCCGCACCAGCGAGGAGTGCCCGGTGCCGAAGTCGTCCAGCGACATCCGCACGCCGTAGCGGCGCAGCTCGTCCAGGGTGTCGGCGGCCCGCCGGGAGTCGTCCAGCAGCAGCCGCTCGGTGATCTCCAGCTGGAGCGCGTCGGCCGGCACCTGGTTGCGGTCGAGGTGGCCGGCGACCCGGGCGGCGAAGCCCGGGTTGAGCACGTCGCGCGGCGAGACGTTGACCGCGACCGGCACCTTGAGCCCCTGGGCCCGCCAGATCGCCAGCTGGCCGACGGCCGACTCCAGGACGTAGTCGGTGAGCCTGGGCATCAGGCCGCTGGACTCGGCCAGGCTGATGAACTCGTCCGGGGCGACCCGGCCCTGCCCGGCCCGCTCCCACCGCAGCAGCGCCTCCAGGCCGACCACCCGCCCGTCGAAGGCGACCTTCGGCTGGTAGTGCAGCTTGACCTCGGCGGTCTCCAGCGCCCGCCGCAGGTCGCCGAGCAGCCCGATCCGGTACGGCGTGTCGATGTCCCGCGACTCGTCGTACTGCTCGACGCCGCTGCGGCTGCGCTGGGCGTGGGCCATCGCCACGTCGGCGCGCCGCAGAAGCGATTCGGCGTCCTGGGCGTGGGTCGGGTAGACGCAGACCCCGGCGCTGGCCTCCAGCACCAGCAGCAGCCCGTCGAGCCGGATCGGCGCGGCGAGTTCCACGATCAGGGCCTTTGCCACCCGTTCCATCGTCTCGGGGCTGCCGACCCCGGGCAGCAGCACCGCGAACTCGTCGCCGCCCATCCGGGCCACCACGGCCTGCCCGCTGCGCTGGACGGACGGCGGCAGCGCGGCGAACACGTCCTCCGCCGGGTCCTGCAGCGCGGGCACACCGGGACGCGGCGGGCCGGGCTGCGGGCCCGGGCCCGAGCGCAGCGCCCGGTTCAGCCGCCGGGCGATGTGCACCAGCAGCCGGTCCCCCGCGGTGTGCCCGAGGGCGTCGTTGAGCGAGCGGAACCGGTCCAGGTCGAGCAGGATCAGCCCGACGCTGTAGTCGTCCTCCCCGTCGTGCGCCGCGATGGCCTCCTGCGCGGCGATCAGCAGGGCCTGCCGGTTGGGCAGGTCGGTGAGCGGGTCGGTGAGCTGGTCCCTGGCACGGTCGCGGGCGATCCGCCAGGCCGCCACCAGGACGGCCAGCGGGACCGCGAACAGCGGCAGCAGCTCGGGTTCGTAGCGGTAGACCAGGACGGCGAGCGGGATGAGCGGCGCGGCCCCGGCCAGCACAACGCCGAGCAGCAGGACCGCACCTGCCACCCCCTGCGGCGGGCGTGTGGGCGCACCGCCGGTCGTACGATCCATAAGCCCTGTCCTCCGTCGGGCCCGCCCCGTCAGGCCGCCTTACGGTGAGGCACCGTACCGGTGCCGGTGGACGTCAGGCGACGGGGTGTCCCCACGGGCCCCGGCCAAGACCGGAGCCACCCACCCCTGCTGACTCTCTGTTGCGCTCCAGGGTATGCCGGGGTCGACCGGGAGGGCAGACTTTCGGACACCCTGAGCGCGGCACCGGCCGGACTTCTCCCACCGGGGAGGGTCCGGCCCTGTCCTCACACCGGATGGATGCCCGCGATCCCCGGTTCGGACCCCGGTGACGTCGCATCAGGAGGATAACGGGCCGGACGGTGGTGACCGCTCATCAGTACCCCGCGGGCGGGCTACCCGGCGGGCGCCGCGGGCTCGGCGGCGGGGGCCGGCTCCGCCGCGGCTGCGGCCCCGGGTGCGGCCCCGGGGGCCGGCAGCGGGTCGAGCCCGAGGCTCGCGCGGGCCGCGTCGGGCCCCTGCTCCAGCAGGACGGTGAAGCCCGCGTCGTCCAGCACCGGCAGGCCCAGCTGGACGGCCTTGTCGTACTTGGAACCCGGGTTGTCACCGGCCACCACGAAGTGTGTCTTCTTCGACACCGAGCCGGTCACCTTGGCCCCGCGCGAGGTCAGCGCCTCCTTGGCGCCGTCCCTGGTGTGCCCGGCCAGGGTGCCGGTGACCACCACGGTCAGGCCCTCCAGCGGGCGCGGCCCCTGCTCCTCGGCCCCCTCCTCGACGAAGCGCACGCCGGCGGCCCGCCACTTCTCCAGGATCTCGCGGTGCCACTCCTCCTCGTACCACTCCTTGATGGAGCGGGCGATGGTCGGGCCGACCCCCTCGGCGGCGGCCAGCTCCTCCTCGGTGGCGGCGAAGATCCGGTCCAGGTCGCGGAACTCCCTGGCCAGCGCCTGGGCCGCGACCGGGCCGACGTGACGGATCGACAGGCCGTTCAGGAAGCGCCACAGCGGGCGGTCGCGGACCGCCTGGAGGTTGTCCAGCAGCAGCGTCAGCGACTTCTTCGGCTCGCCGCGGAGATTGGCGAAGAAGGTGGCCACCTTCTCCTCGCCGGTCTGGTCGTCCAGCTTGGGCATGCCGGTCTTCGGGTCGCGCACCAGCACCTTGATCGGCAGCAGCTGCTCGACCGTCAGGCCGAAGATGTCGCCCTCGTTCCCGACCGGCGGGTCGGCGGGCTCCAGCGGCTGGGTCAGCGCGGTGGCCGCGACGTACCCGAGGCCGTCGATGTCCAGCGAGTCGCGGCCGCCGAGGTACGCGATCCGCTCGCGCACCTGGGCGGGGCAGAACTGCGCGTTGGGGCAGCGCAGGTCGATGTCGCCCTCCGACATCGGCCGCAGCTCGGCACCGCACTCGTGGCACTCGGCCGGCATCACGAACTCCCGCTCGGTGCCGTCCCGCAGGTCCTCGACCGGGCCGAGGATCTCCGGGATCACGTCACCGGCCTTGCGCAGCACCACGGTGTCGCCCAGCAGCACCCCCTTGGCCTTCACCACCTGCTGGTTGTGCAGGGTCGCGTACTGCACCATCGAACCGGCCACCTTCACCGGCTCGGCGAGCACCGCGTACGGGGTGGCCCGGCCGGTGCGGCCGATGCCGACCTTGATGCTGGCCAGCTTGGCGGTGACCTCCTCCGGCGGGTACTTCCAGGCGATCGCCCAGCGCGGCGACTTGGAGGTGGCGCCGAGCCGGCCCTGCAGCGCGATCTCGTCCACCTTGACCACGACGCCGTCGATCTCGTGCTCGACCGAGTGCCGCTGCTCGCCGTACTGCTTGATGAAGGCGCGGACCTCGTCGAGGGTGGAGACCACCCGGTTGTGCCGGGCGGTGGGCAGCCCCCAGTCCCGCAGCAGCTGGTAGGCGTGCGACTGGCAGTCGATGTCGAAGCCGACCCGGGCGCCGATGCCGTGCACCACCATGTGCAGCGGGCGGGCCGCGGTGACCTGGGTGTCCTTCTGGCGCAGCGAGCCGGCCGCCGCGTTGCGCGGGTTGGCGAACAGCTTGAGCAGCGCCTGCGGGCGCTTGCCCTGCTTCTCCCGCTCGGCGTTCTCCGCGCGGCGGCGCTCGTTCTCCGCCGCGAAGGAGGCGTTCAGCTCGGCGAACGCCTCGGTCGGCAGGTACACCTCGCCGCGGATCTCCACCAGCTCGGGGACGTTCTCGCCCTGCAGCTGGTGCGGGATCTCCTTGATGGTGCGGACGTTGGCGGTGATGTCCTCACCGACCCGGCCGGTGCCGCGGGTGGCGGCCAGCACCAGCCGGCCGCGCTCGTAGGTGAGGTTGACGGCCAGGCCGTCGACCTTGAGCTCGCACAGGTAGTGGTAGTCGATGCCGGACAGCTCGCCGGCGACCCGCTCGGCCCAGGCGGCCAGCTCCTCGTCGTCCATCGCGTTGTCCAGGCTGAGCAGCCGCTCGCGGTGCTCGACCTTGGCGAAGGCGTCGGTGGCGCTGCCACCGACCTTCTGGGTGGGCGAGTCGGGGGTGACCAGCGCCGGGTGCCCGGCCTCCAGCGACTCCAGCTCGCGCATCAGCCGGTCGAACTCCGCGTCGCTGACGACCGGGGCGTCCTGGTCGTAGTACCGGACCCGGTGCTCCTCGATCTCGGCCGCCAGCTCCGCATGCCGCGTGCGAACCTCGGCCGGGATCTCCTCCCAGCCCTCAACAGCCGCCACCCTGGGCCCTCCTGCCGTCTTACTCCGGGTTGTCCACCAGGCTCTGCGCCGCCTTCACACTGAGTGACAATGCCCGCTTGGCGTAGTCGGGGGAGGCCCCCGCCAGCCCGCAGGTCGGTGTCACCAGCACCCGGCGGCCCAGGAGCTCCGGATCCAGCCCGAGCCTGCGCCACAACGTCCTGACACCCTGGACACTACCGGCCGGGTCCGACAATCCCGTGTCGGTGGAGGGCACCACACCGGCCAGGATCACAGTGCCGCCCTCGACCGCCTCGCCGAGATCGTCGTCGTCACGCTCCGTCAGGAACGAGAAGTCCAGCGACACCCCCGCCACCCCGGCCCGGCGCAGCAGCGGGATCGGCACCCCGGGCGCGCAACTGTGCACCACCACCGGCACGTCCAGCGCCCGGACCACCGAACGCAGCGTCTCCTCGGCCACCTGCCGGTCGACCGCGCGCAGCCGCTGGAACCCGCTCGCGGTCTTCACCGACCCGGCCAGCACCGCCGACAGCGACGGCTCGTCGAGCTGCAGGACGGGCTCCGCGCCCGGCACCCGGGTGCGGACCTCGGCCAGGTGCCGGCGCAGGCCCTCGGTCAGCGACCCGGCGATGTCCCGGCACGCGCCCGGGTCGGCCAGCGCCTTCTCGCCGTGCCGCAGCTCGACGGAGGCGGCCAGCGTCCACGGGCCGACGGCCTGCAGCTTCAGCGGCCCCCGGTAGCCCTGGGTGAACTCCTCCAGCGCGTCCAGGTCCTCGCCGAGCCAGGAGCGGGCCCGCCGGCTGTCCCGCCCGGGCCGGTCCGCGAACCGCCAGCCGCTCGGCTCGACCTGGGCGAACAGCTCGACCAGCAGGCCGGCGCCGCGCCCGATCATGTCGGCGCCCGGCCCGCGGGCGGGCAGCTCCGGCAGGTGCGGCAGCAGCTCCAGCGAGCCGGTCACCGTCCTGGCCGTCTCCCGGGCATCGGTGCCGGGCATGGACCCGACGCCGCTGGCGGCGCCGGACAGGGCGGGGAAGGAGAATTCGGTGCTCACCCGGCCGAGCCTAGGGCACCGCGCGCCCGCGGACGGCCGGGCCGCCGGGGTCAGGCGCCGGGCACGGTCAGGCGCCGGGCCGGACGGTGATCTCGGTGATCGCCGCGTCGCGCGGCAGGTCGAGCGCGGTGACGATCGCGGTGGCCACCGACTCCGGGTCGATCCAGCGGCTCGGGTCGTACTCCTTGCCCTCCTGGTGGTGCACCTTGAGCTGCATCGGGGTGGCGGTCCGGCCCGGGTACACCGTGGTGACCCGTACGCCGTTCTCCTGCTCCTCGGCGCGCAGGGCGTCGGCCAGTGCCCGCAGGCCGAACTTGCTGGCCGCGTACCCGGCCCAGTTCGCGTCCGCCCGCAGGCCCGCACCGGAGTTGACGAACACCACCTGGCCCCTGGCCTGGCGGATCGACGGCAGGAAGAGCCTGGTGAGCTCGGCCGGTGCGACGGTGTTCACGTTCAGCTGGTACTGCCAGGCCTTCACCGGCAGGTCACCGACGGTCCCGAGCTCCACCACGCCCGCGATGTGCAGCAGTGCGTCCACCTCGACCGGCATCTCCTGCTGGCCGAGCGCCCAGGACAGCTTGGCCGGGTCCGCGAGGTCGCCGACCAGTGTGCGGGCGCCGGGGAAGCGCGAGCGCAGCACCGCCGCCCGCTTGGCATCGCGCGCCAGCAGCCACAACTCGGCGCCCCGGGCGGCGAGTCGCTCGGCGACGGCCGAGCCGATGCCGGAACCGGCGCCGGTGATCAGGTGTGCACCCATGATGTCCTCAGTGTGGTCGTGGGGGTCGGGTGGGGAGTCGATCGCGGTCGGTGCGGTCAGCGGCGGCGGTCGAGCCGTGCCAGCGCCTCGGCGGGGGTGTCAGCGAAGGTGATCAGCTCGGCGAGCGGACGCGGCAGGAAGCCCTCGGCGTCCATCCGCTCCAGCTGGGTCCGCAGCCCCGCGTAGAAGCCCTCGGTGTCCAGCACCACGACCGGCTTGTCGTGCAGGGCGTGCTTCTTCAGCTCCAGCACCTCGGTGACCTCGTCCAGCGTGCCCAGCCCGCCGACCAGCACCACCACGGCGTCGGCCCGCGCCAGCAGCTGCGCCTTGCGCTCCGCCAGGTCGGCGGTCATCACCAGCTCGTCGGCGCCCTCGTACGTCTTGTGCGCCAGCAGCTCCACCGAGATCCCGACCAGCCGCCCGCCGGCCTCCTTGACCCCGTCGGCGAGCAGCCCCATCAGCCCGGCGTGCGAGCCGCCCCACACCAGGGTGTGGCCGCCCGCCCCGAGCAGCCGCGCGAACTCGGCGGCGGGGGCAGTGTAGCGGTCGTCCAGCGAGTACGCGGAGCAGAAGACAGTGATGTTCATGATTCCCCAGGTCTACCACGCCCTCCGCCCGGAGCCGGTGCGCAGGGGGTTGCTCCAGGGGCGCGGGGACCGCGCGAATCGGGAGGGCAGCTCGCCGCACCTTCCGTCTCCCGCAGCTCCCAGCGCCCCCGGAAGAGTGCGCCGCCCCCGGGGAAGCCCCCCGGAGCGCGCCTCAGGCCGTGACGGCCCGCCGCTGCGTCGTCGCGATGGTGGCCGAGCCGACCACGCGGGTGCCGTCGTAGAGGACCACGGCCTGCCCCGGGGCGATGCCGCGGACGGGCGCGGCAAGCCGGACGGTCAGCTCCCCGTCCACCACCGCCGCCGTGACCGGCACCTCCTCGCCGTGCGCCCGCAGCTGCGCCGTGTACGCGGCCTCCCCGGCCGGCTCCTCGCCGCACCACCGCGGCCTGATCGCCGTCAGCCCGAGCACGTCCAGGCCCTCGGCGGGGCCGACGGTGACGGTGTTGTTCACGGGCGAGATGTCCAGGACGTAGCGCGGCTTGCCGTCGGCGGCGGGCCGGCCGATCCGCAGGCCCTTGCGCTGGCCGATGGTGAAGCCGTACGCACCGTCGTGCTCGCCGAGCTTGCTGCCGTCGGCGTCGAGGATGTCCCCGGTCGCGGTGCCGAGGTGCTTGGCGAGGAAGCCCTGGGTGTCGCCGTCGGCGATGAAGCAGATGTCGTGGCTGTCGGGCTTCTTGGCGACGGCCAGGCCCCGGCGCTCGGCCTCCTGCCGGATGGCGTCCTTGGTGGTGTCGCCGAGCGGGAACATCGAGTGCGCGAGCTGCTCCGCGTCCAGCACCCCGAGCACGTACGACTGGTCCTTCGCCGGGTCGACGGCCCGGTGCAGTTCGCGTCCGCCGCCGGGCAGCTCGACGATCCTGGCGTAGTGGCCGGTGCAGACCGCGTCGAAGCCGAGGGCGATGGCCTTGTCCAGCAGCGCGGCGAACTTGATCTTCTCGTTGCAGCGCAGGCACGGGTTGGGGGTGCGGCCGGCCGCGTACTCGGCGACGAAGTCGTCGATCACGTCCTCGCGGAACCGCTCGGCGAGGTCCCAGACGTAGAACGGGATGCCGATCACGTCGGCGGCCCGCCGGGCGTCCCGGGAGTCCTCGATGGTGCAGCAGCCGCGGGCGCCGGTCCGGAAGGACTGCGGGTTGGCGGACAGCGCCAGGTGGACGCCGGTCACCTCGTGGCCGGCCTCGGCGGCACGGGCGGCGGCGACGGCGGAGTCGACGCCGCCGGACATGGCCGCGAGCACCCGCAGGCGCGGGCTGTCACTGGGGAGGGTCGGGGCACCGGGGAAGTCGCTCATGATGCGACCAGCGTACGTGCTCCCGCTCGGCAGGCGGTAAAGGAATCCTCGACCGTCCGCGGCAACCCTCTCCCCTGCCCCGGGCCCGCGCTCAGCGCCGGGCGGCGGCCGCCAGGCCCGCGTTGCGGGCCCGCTCGACGGCCGGGGTGAGCGCCGCGGTGAGCGCCTCGACGTCGGCGCGGGTGGAGGTGTGGCCGAGCGAGAACCGCAGCGAGGCCCGGGCCAGCAGCGGGTCGGCGCCCATCGCCAGCAGCACGTGGCTGGGCTGCGGTACGCCGGCCGAGCAGGCCGAGCCGGTGGAGCACTCGACGCCCTGGGCGTCGAGCAGCATCAGCAGCGCGTCGCCCTCGCAGCCCGGGAAGGAGAAGTGCGCGTTGGCGGCGAGCCGCCCGGCCGGCGCCGGGTCGCCGTTGAGGATCACGTCCGGCACGGCGCCGCGGACCGCGGCGATCAGCTCGTCGCGCAGCGCGCCGACCGCGGCGGCGTACGGTTCGCGGCGCTCGACGGCGAGCGCGGCGGCGGTGGCGAAGCCCGCCGCGCCGGGCACGTCCAGGGTGCCGGAGCGCACGTCCCGCTCCTGCCCGCCGCCGTGCAGCAGCGGCACCGGGGTGGCCTGACGGGCCAGCAGCAGCGCACCGACGCCGTACGGGCCGCCGATCTTGTGGCCGGTGACGGTGAGCGCGGTGAGCCCGGAGTCGGCGAAGGAGAGCGGGACCTGACCCAGCGCCTGGACCGCGTCGGCATGCATCGGGATCCCGAACTCCCGCGCCACCTCGGCCAGTTCGGCGACCGGCTGAACGGTGCCGACCTCGTTGTTGGCCCACATCACGGTGATCAGCGCGACCGAGGACGGATCCCGCTCGACGGCCTCGCGCAGCGCGTCGGGGTGCACCCGGCCGTACGAATCCACCGGCAGGTAGTCGACCAGCGCGCCCTCGTGCTCGGCCAGCCAGTGCACCGCGTCCAGCACCGCGTGGTGCTCGACCGGGCTGCACAGCACCCGGCGGCGGGCCGGGTCGGCGTCGCGGCGGGCCCAGTACAGCCCCTTCACGGCGAGGTTGTCGGACTCGGTGCCGCCGCCGGTGAGGACGATCTCGCTCGGGCGGGCGCCCAGCGACTCCGCGAGGGACTCCCGGGACTCCTCGACCACCCGGCGGGCCCGGCGGCCGGCCGCGTGCAGGGAGGAGGCGTTGCCGACGACCCCGAGCTGCGCCGTCATGGCGGCGACAGCCTCGGGCAGCATCGGAGTGGTCGCGGCGTGGTCGAGATAAGCCATAGCGGGACCAAGTGTAGGCGTCGCCAGGGTCACGATTTGGCCATTGCACCCTCTGCAACGCGCCGTTAGCCTCCTGCCTCACTGGCAGGCGTGGAGGGGCGGACACGATGTCGCAGACGGTCGACCGGGCGCTGACCATCCTGGCCGCCCTCGGCGAGGGGCCTAGCTCGCTGGAACAGGCGGCGAACCGGATCGGTGTGCACAAGTCCACCGCCCTGCGGCTGCTGCGCACGCTGCAGGAACACGGCTTCGTCACCCGCCAGAGCGACCACCGCTACCGGCTCGGCGGCCGGCTGTTCTCGCTCGCCCAGCAGGCGCTGGAGACGATCGACATCCGGCAGGTCGCCGCGCCGTACCTGGCCTCGCTGAACGAGCGCTACGGGCACACCGTCCAGCTGTCGGTGCTGGAGGACGGCAAGGTGCTGCACCTGGACAAGGCGCAGAGCCGCTACCCGGACCGGCCCGGCTCCCGGCTCGGCCCGGACGGCCGCTTCGGCCACCGCCCGCCCGCGGCCGCGACGGCGATCGGGCGGGTGCTGCTGGCGGACCTGCCGCCGGAGCAGCTGACGGCCTTTCTGGCGGCGCAGCGGGCCGGCGGGCAGGAGACCGGCCCGACCGAGGAACTGCGGGCCGAGCTGGCGGCCGTGCGCAGCCGGGGCTGGTCCGCGGACGAGGCGGCCGGCCCGGGGACGGTCAGCCTGATCGCCGCGCCGATCGCCGGCACCGAGGGCCGGGCGATCGCCGCCTGTTCGCTGTCCGCGCCCGCCCACGAGGCCTCGGCGGCGGAGCTGAGCCGGCTGCTGCCGGAGCTGCTGTGCACGGTGGAGGCGATCTCGCTGGCGTACGGGGGGACGCCTACTCCTCGCTGGTGCGAGAACCGTTGCGGTGCCAAGCACGTGGAGCGCGCCAGCCGTACCTGAGCGCCAGCATCCGGATCACGAAGGCGCACAGCGCGGCGGCCGAGGCGTTCAGCGGCGTGAGGCGGTCGACCGAGATCAGCACCGCGACCACGGTGGCGCCGGCCAGCGCGGGCACCGCGTAGATCTCCCGGTCCCAGCGCAGCAGCGAGGGCTGCTCGGTGGCGAGGACGTCGCGGATGACGCCGCCGCCGGCGGCGGTGAGCATGCCGAGCGCCACCGAGGCGACCGAGCCGAGGCCGTAGTCGTGGGCCTTGATCGTGCCGGTGACGCAGAACAGGCCGAGGCCGGCCGCGTCCAGGGTCTGCACGGCGGTGTTGATCCGCTCCACCTGCGGGTGCAGGAAGAACACCACCAGGCCGGCGGCGAGCGGGGTGGAGAAGTAGCCGAGGTTGCTGAACGCCGCCACCGGCGTGGCCCCGATCACCAGGTCGCGCATCACCCCGCCGCCCAGCGCGGTCGCCTCGGCGAGCACGCAGATACCGAAGATGTCCATGTTCTTGCGGACGGCCAGCAGGCCGCCGGACAGGGCGAAGACGAAAATGCCGATCAGGTCCAGGGCCTGTTGCACCCCTGGCGGGAAGATTTGCGAGGTCACCGGCCCAGTCTCCCTGCCGCCCCGGCCCGCGGCCCAATCGAACAGCGGGCCCCGCCGCACGCCCCCGGGATCAGGCGAAGGTCTCGCGCGGGGGCGGGCCGCCCAGCGCGTCGAGCCGCTCCGGCATCGTCAGACTGGTCATCCGGTGCCAGCCGGCCACCCGCTCGTAGCCGAACACCGCGTGGACGCCGGCCGCCAGCACCGCCGACTTCGCCCGCGGCCAGCGCAGGATCGCGCCCATGTGGGCCATCACCGCCAGGCTCACGTCCCGGTAGGTGCTGATCTCGGCGCGGGCGGTCTCCTGCAGCGTTGCGAGGATCCGCCGGCCGTGCCCGGCGTGGGCGAGGCGCAGCAGCTCCTCGTGGCAGTACGCGAGGTGGTTGTCCTCGTCGTTGGAGATCATCCGCACCGCGTGGCCGACCTCGGGGTGGTGCCCGAACACCCTCTTCAGCAACTGCATCTGCTCGGCCGCCCGCTGCTCGGTGACCCGGCTGTGCGCAAGGTAGGTGATCACGTCGGACTCGCTCAGCGGCTCGTCGCGGCGCAGCCGGGAGTGGGCCAGGCCGATCCCCTGGCGCTCCAGGATCATCGTGTAGTCGGTGTCGTCCGGGACGTCCACCGGCGACAGCCCGCGCTTGCGCAGCAGCGCGTTGAAGATCCGGCCGTGCTTGTCCTCGTCCGCGCCGTGCCGGGCGATCCGGGGGGCCAGCCACTGGTCGTCCACCAGCCGGGAGATCCGGCCGTTCTCCCAGCCGCCCTGGTCCTCGCCCTTGGCCGCGATGGAGCAGAACAGCCGGAAGGCTTCGTCGTCGTCGTGGATCTCCTGGAACAGACTGCGCGCCGACAGCACCTGAGGCCTCCCAGCTGCCCGGCCGGGGTCGGGCGTCGATCGGAACAGAACTCCGATCAGTGAATGCAGGCCCGGCCGCACCCGCAACCGCTCGCACCGCCCGCTGCGCCGTACGGGGGAGCGGGCGGCGCGGGCGGCCCCCGGGGTGCCACGACGCCGAAGGCCGCCACCCGGTGCGGGGGTGGCGGCCTTGGGCGCGTACGGGCGGGGCCCGCACCGGGTCAGACCAGGACGGGGTTCTCCGGGAAGTGGCAGGCGACCTGGTGGCCGACCTTGGCCGCGACCAGCGGCGGCTCCTGGGTGGAGCAGACGTCCTGGGCCTTCCAGCAGCGGGTGCGGAAGCGGCAGCCGCTCGGCGGGTTGATCGGGGAGGGGACGTCACCGGTGAGCAGGATCCGCTCGCGGCGCTCCTTGCGGCCCGGGTCCGGGACCGGCACCGCCGACATCAGCGCGGTGGTGTACGGGTGCATCGGGGCCTTGTAGAGCGAGTCCCGGTCGGCGATCTCGACGATCTTGCCGAGGTACATCACCGCGACCCGGTCCGAGACGTGCCGGACCACCGAGAGGTCGTGCGCGATGATCAGGTAGGTCAGGCCGAGCTCGCTCTGCAGGTCGTCGAGGAGGTTGACCACCTGGGCCTGGATGGAGACGTCCAGGGCCGAGACCGGCTCGTCCGCGACGATCATCTTGGGCTTGAGCGCCAGGGCCCGGGCGATGCCGATGCGCTGGCGCTGGCCGCCGGAGAACTCGTGCGGATAGCGGTTGTAGTGCTCGGGGCTGAGGCCGCACAGCTCCAGCAGGTCCTGCACCGCCCGCTTCACCCCGTGCTCGGTCTGCACCTTCTGCAGCCGGAACGGCGCACCCACGATGGTGCCCACGGTGTGCCGCGGGTTCAGCGAGGAGTACGGGTCCTGGAAGATCATCTGGATGTCCTTGCGCAGCGGCCGCATCGCGCCCGTGCTCAAGTGGGTGATGTCGGTGCCCTCGAACTCGATCTTCCCGCCGGTGGGCTCGGCGAGCCGGGTGACCAGCCGCCCCATCGTCGACTTGCCGCAGCCCGACTCGCCGACCACGCCGAGGGTCTCCCCCGGGTTGACCGTGAAGTCGATCCCGTCCACGGCCCGGACGGCACCGGTCTGCCGGCGCAGCACGCCCTTGGTGATGGGGAAGTGCTTGGCCAGAGCGGTCACCTTGAGCAGCGGCTCGCGGTCGGCGGCGGGCGCGGGGGCCGGGATCGCCGCTGTCGATGAGTCCGTCATGGGGTGTCTCCTGAGGGGTGGAACGGGGTCACAGCCGGGGCGCGATCTCGTCGGCGAAGATCCGGTGCCGGTCGGCGGCCGGCAGGTGGCAGGCGGCGTGGTGCCGCTCGGCGGCCTCCGCGAGCACCGGCACCTCGGTGGACGAGCGCCCGCCGGTCAGCTCCGCGTACGGGCAGCGCGGGTGGAAGGCGCAGCCGGAGGGCACGTTGATCAGGCTGGGCGGGGTGCCCTTGACCGGGATCAGGCGGTCCTGCAGCTCCCGGTCCAGGCGCGGCATCGAGCCCAGCAGGCCCCAGGTGTACGGGTGTTCGGGCGCCTGGAAGAGGGTGGCCGCGGGGCCGCGCTCGACGCACTTGCCGCCGTACATCACCAGGATGTCGTCGGCCAGCTCGGCGACCACGCCGAGGTCGTGGGTGATGATGATGACGGCCGAGCCGAACTCCTGCTGCAGGTCCCGGATCAGGTCCAGGATCTGGGCCTGGACGGTGACGTCCAGGGCCGTGGTCGGCTCGTCCGCGATCAGCAGCGAGGGGTCGTTGACCAGCGACATCGCGATCATCGCGCGCTGGCGCATGCCGCCGGAGAACTGGTGCGGGTAGTCGTCCACCCGGCGGTCGGGCTGCGGGATGCCGACCCGGTCGAGCATCTCGACGGCCCGCTTGCGGGCGTCCTTCTTCTTCACCTCCGGGTGGTGCACCCGGTAGGCCTCCACGATCTGCTGCCCGACGGTGTAGTACGGGTGCATCGCGGTCAGCGGGTCCTGGAAGATCATCGCCATCCGGCGGCCGCGCAGCTGGCGGACCCGCTCGGGGCCGGCGGCGATCAGGTCCTCGCCGTCCAGCCAGATCTCGCCGGTGATCCTGGCCCGCTTGGAGCGGTGCAGGCCCATGATGCCGAGCGAGGTGACGGACTTCCCGGAGCCGGACTCGCCGACGATGCCGAGGGTCTTGCCCTTCTGCAGGTCGAAGCTGACCCCGTCCACCGAGCGGACCAGGCCGTCGTCGGTGTCGAAGTGGATCCGCAGGTCGCGCACCGACAGGAAGGCGTCCGGCGAAGAGGTCTGAAGGTCGATCATGACAGCCTCACGCGGGGGTCGACTGCGGCGTACAGGAGGTCAACCAGGAGGTTGCAGGCGACGATGAAGAAGGCGGCCACCAGCGTCACACCGAGCACCTTGGGCAGGTCGTTCTCGCCGATGGCGGCGACCGCGTAGGCGCCGATGCCCTTGAGCGAGAAGACCTGTTCGGTGATCAGGGCGCCGCCGAGCAGCAGGCCGAGGTCCATGCCGAAGATGGTGATGATCGGGGTGAGCGCGGAGCGCAGCCCGTGCCGGACGACCACCTTGCGCTCGGCCAGGCCCTTGGCCCGGGCGGTGCGGATGTAGTCCTCGCTCATCGTCTCGAGCATCCCGGCCCGGGTGAGCCGGGCGTAGAGCGCCGAGTAGAGGAAGGCCAGCGAGACCCAGGGCAGCACCAGGTGCCCGGCCCAGGCGAACGGGTCGTCGGTGAAGTTGACGTACTCCACGTTCTCGAACAGCGGCCACTTGAAGTGGAAGGCCAGCAGCAGCAGCGCGCCGGTGAAGAAGACCGGGCTGGAGACGCCCGCCAGGGCGATGCCCATGGAGAGCCGGTCGAAGATCGACTTCGGCTTCAGCGCGGAGACCACGCCGGTGGAGACACCGGAGATCAGCCAGATCACCGAGGCGCCGACGGCCAGCGAGAAGGTCACCGGGATGCGCGAGGAGATCTCCGGCCAGACCTCGACGTGGTTCTTGAACGAGTAGCCGAAGCACGGCACGTGGCAGCTGACCGGGTCCGGGCCGAACTTGTACTCGGCACCGCTGACCAGGGCCTTCAGGAACCGGCCGTACTGGACGTAGAGCGGCTGGTCGAAGCCGAGGTTCTGCTTGACCGCGGCGATCGCCTCGGGGCTGGGGTTCTTGCCGACGTACTGCGCGGCCAGCTGGTCGGTGGTCTCGCCGGCCAGCGAGGGGAGCAGGAAGAAGATGCCGAAGGTGATGGCGCTGACTACCAGCAGCAGCACGACGGCCGCGAGGATCCTTCGGATGATGTAGGCGAACATAGTCGGTCGGCTGCGGCGGCCCGCCTCCGTCCGGGGTGACCGGACCGGAGGCGGGCGCCGCTGCCTTCACCTGCCTTCAGGGGTGTGGAGCCAGGCTCTTACTTGGTGACGCCGATGTTCAGGTAGTCGTACTGACCCGAGAAGGCCGGGGTGGACGCCACGTTGGTGGCACCCGCCGGGCGGTACAGGAAGACCTTGTAGTAGGTCAGCGGGACGATGACCGCGGCGTCCATGGTCTTCTTGTCGATCTCGCCGTAGATCTTCTCGCGGGCGGCCCGGTCCGGGTTGGCGATCGCGTCGTCCAGCAGCTTGTTGATCGACGGGTCGTTCAGCTGCGAGAGGTTGGTGTTACCGGACTTCTTGATCGCCCGGCCGTCCACCACCTGCTGCAGGAAGCCGTAGCCGGTCGGCCAGTCGGCGCCCCACTGCATCATGATCAGACCGGTGTTGTGGCTGTCGGTGTACTCCGGCACGCCCGCGAAGTCCGAGAAGTACTTGCCCTGCGGGAACTGCTGGATCTCGACGTCGATGCCGACCTTCTTCAGCGCCGCCTGGATCGCGGTGGCCGAGGCGACCTCGGTCGAACGGTCCTGACGGGCCATGATGCTGGTCTTGAAGCCGTCCGGCTTGCCGCAGGCCTTCAGGGCGTCCTTGGCCTTGGCCTCGTCACCCTTGTTGCCCTCGGTCGCGTACGGGTCCGACTTCTGGTAGCCCGGGATGTCCGGCGGGAGCACCGTGGAGGCGATGTCGCCGCGGATCGGGCCGCCGATCGCGGTCTGCACCGAGACCTTGTCGATCGCGAACTGGACGGCCTTGCGGCAGTCGATGTTGTCGAACGGCGCGACCTTGGTGTTGATCGCGGTGTAGACCAGACGGCCACCGTAGGTGTTGTCGGTCTGCGCCTTGAGCTTGGGGTCCAGCAGCAGCTTGGCCTGGGTCTGCGGGTCGACGCCCTTGCCGGCCAGGTCGACCTGGGCGTTGCCGGCCAGCAGGTCCTGGTCGATGGTCGACTGCGCGATCTTCAGCTTGACCTGGATCTTGTCGGCGAGCTGCTTGCGGATCGGGTCGGTCTTCGGGTCCCAGTTGGTGTTCGGGACCAGCACGACCTCCTTGCCGTCCTCGTAGCTCTGGAACTTGTAGCTGCCGGTGGAGGCGATGTGCTTGACGTAGTCCGCGCCGGTGTCCTTGGCCTGCGGCACCGGGACCGTCTGCGGGGCGCTGACCAGGTAGTCGAAGTCGGCGAACGGCTGCTTCAGGTGGAAGACGATGGTGGTGTCGTCCGGAGTCTCGATGGCCTTCAGGTCACCGGTCTTGTCCTTGTACGGACCCTGGTAGGGGGTGTCGTTGTCCTTGAGCAGGTCGTGGAAGTACGTCGGACCGTTGGACAGCACGTCGGGCGCGAAGTTGGAGCGCTCCACCGCGTACTTGACGTCCTTGGAGGTGACCGCGGTGCCGTCGTCGTACTTGATGCCGGCCCGCAGCTTGTAGGTCCAGGTCAGACCGTCCGGGCTGACCTGGCCCAGCGACTCGGCCAGGTCCGGGACCAGCTTGTTGCCGGCCTCGCCGGCGGCGGGCTGGAAGGTGGTCAGCGGACGGCCGTACAGACGCGAGAAGTTGTACATGTACGCGTAGTACGTGTTGCCCGGGTCGAAGGAGTCGGGCACGT
The DNA here is from genome assembly GCF_040651175.1 of Kitasatospora sp. NPDC048540. NCBI lineage: Bacteria > Bacillati > Actinomycetota > Actinomycetes > Kitasatosporales > Streptomycetaceae > Kitasatospora > Kitasatospora sp. NPDC048540. The sequence continues at coordinate 5,962 of NZ_JBEZIR010000061.1, read as the reverse complement.
CGGAGTGCTCGTAGACGACCGTGCCGCCCTTGGCGTCCGAGGCGTTCACGATGTTCTTCGTCGCGGCGTCGGCGCCGGCGACGGAGCCGCCCTTGGTGGCGCCGTCGGTGCTGCCCTTGCTGCTGGAGCAGCCGGTGAGGGTCAGCGCCACGGCCGCGGCGAGCGCGGTCAGCGCGGCAGTACGGGACCTGCGCATAGCTGAGATCAACCCCTTGGAGGATGAGCGATGACGGTGGAAATCCCTGACGGCTACGTCAGTTGTTCTTGGGGTCGAGGGCGTCACGGAGCCCGTCGCCCAACAGGTTGAAAGCGAGCACGGTGACGAAGATCGCCAGGCCGGGGACCATCAGGTACTGCGGGTCCACCTGGTAGTAGTCGATCGCGTTGCTCAACATGCCGCCCCAGGAGGCCTGTGGCGGCTCGATGCCGACGCCGAGGAAGCTCAGGCCGGCCTCGAAGAGGATGTTGGTCGGGATCAGCAGGGTCGAGTAGACCAGGATCGGACCGACCAGGTTGGGCAGCAGTTCCTTGAAGAGGATGAACGGGCCGCGGGCGCCGAGGCTGCGGGCCGCGTCCACGAACTCGCGCTCGCGCAGCGAGAGCGTCTGGCCGCGCACGATCCGGCCCATGTAGGGCCAGTTGAAGAAGCCGATCACGAAGATCAGCACGGTGATGTGCAGCGAGGTGCCGTGCAGCCCGAACGCGCCGTCCTTGAGCGAGGCCGAGATGGCGATCGCGAACAGCAGCAGCGGGAAGGCCAGGAACATGTCCATCAGCCGGCTGATCACGGTGTCCACCCAGCCGCCGTAGTAGCCGGCGGTGATGCCGAGCACGGTGCCGATGACGTTGGACAGGATGGTGGCACCGAATGCCACCAGCAGCGAGACCCAGGAGCCTTCGATGACCCGGGTCAGCAGGTCGCGTCCGTACTGGACGTCGACGCCGAGCGGGTGCTCCCAGCTCATGCCGCCCCAGTCGCCGAACGGGATGCCGCCGAGGTTGGCGTCCAGCGCGTCCTGGTGGAAGGCGTTCGGGTCGAGGCCGAAGACCGCCTCGATCGGCTTGGCCAGCACTGCGAGCAGCACCAGCAGGATCACGACCACGCCGCCGGCGACGGCGGCCTTGTCGCGCTTGAAGCGCAGCCAGGCGATCTGGCTGAGCGATCTGCCCTCGATCCGCTTCACCGGGCCGGTTTCCTGCTTGGCCTGGGGTGCGGAGCCGAGGGTCTCGTTCGATGTGGTCATGGTCAGTTCGGTCCCCTCGCCGACGGTGGCCGGCCCACGGTCTCCGGCCGGTTCGTGGCCTGCCCGGCCCGGTGGGGCCAGGAGCTCGAAAGGGCCGGAATTGCGCCACTGATGCTTGGTGACGGTGCGTCGGTGCGGTGGTGCCGGGCTCGTGCGGCGGTGCTGAAGGTGCGGTGCTGAAATGCCGGGGTACTGCGGTCCCGGGCGGGCGGCGGTCAACTGCGCCGGTACGCCGGGTCGTTGCGAGGTGCGTGGTACCGGTCGGAAAGCGACCCGTGCCGTTCAGGATTCTCAGCTTGCGCGTTCGCCTTCGTGGGGCTCGCTACGCGCTCTGCATTGCGCAGCACTCTGTGTCATTCGGACAGCCTTGCGCCAGACCTCACAACCGAAGGATGCCCAACTGTGATCTGCCTGCATGCACGACTGTTTCCACCGCATATCGCTCTTCACACAGGTGTTACGTGCCTGTCAAGACGCCCGCTGACGAATGGTCGCCAGTGGCGGAAAACTGCCAGGTCGGCGTGGGGGGACAAAAGGAAGCACCCGTGGGCGAAAACGCCTACGGGTGCTCAGAAAATGGCATACGAACGTAGTTCAGCGGCCCGGGTAGCCCTGCCACGGCTGCTGCGGCCAGCCCGCCACCGACTGCCCCTGCGGGGGCGGATAGCCGTACCCCGGGTACGGCGGCTGCGGGGCGGCCTGCTGCGGGCCGAACCGGGCCTCGCGGTCGTAGAACGGGCGCGCGTTGGCCAGCAGCCACATCGCCACCGGGTCGAACTCGTCGGCCAGCATCACCGTCGACACCGAGGTGCCCTCCGGCAGGTGCACCACCGCGCGCTGGACCAGCGCCCGGGCCGCCTCGACCGCGGGCGGCGAGGTGTCGTACAGGTCGAGGCCGATCGCCAGGTAGGGCTCGCCGAGCGCGGGCCGCACCCAGACCTGCCGCAGCGAGCGCAGCGGCCTGACCTCGGCCGCCTGGTGCTCCAGCTGGGCGTAGAACGGCGGGGCGGCCAGCTGGGGTTCGGCCAGCTGCAGCGGGCCGGCCGGGAGCCGGTCCAGGCCCACCGCGATCCGGCGCAGGTCCGCCCAGGGCACGCCGACCCCGCCGCCGGGCACGTGCGGGTCCAGCCACAGGCCCCAGCGGGTCCGGTAGAGCGCGCCCGCGATCTCCAGCCCGGAGATCACCTCGTGGCCCCGGGCCCAGCCGCTGGCACTCAGCTGCCCCGGCGAGGTGACGGCAGGCGCGTAGCCGAGACCGCCGATGTCCATGTTCCCGTACTGGGCGTCGGGGCTGCCGGGCTGTCCGTGCCACAGCAGCATCCAGACCTGGCCCTCGGCCAGCGCGCGCAGCAGCGCTTCGTAGGCCTCGTACCGCTCGGGCGCGACCTGGGCCAGGGCACGCTCGATCGCCCCCGGGTCACCACCGGGGCGCGCCTGGCCCCACTGGCCCGGCGCGCCGCCGCCTGCCGCTCCCGCGCTCACGCGCCCACCTCGCTCTCGCCCGTCCCGTCGCCTCCGCGGCCCCGCCGCGCGGACTGTCGGCAGCAACCCTATGGGGCAAGGCCGACAGCCGTCATACCGCCGTCCCCCTACTGGACGGTCACCGCCGGGGCGGGCCGCCCGCGGGGCCCGGTCCCGTCCCGCCCGTTCAGGCGCGGACGTAGAACGGCCGCACCTGGGTGACGAGCCAGTCGACCACCGGGTCGGCGGCCAGGTCCAGCAGCACCAGGTGGACGCCCCAGGCCGGGGCGGCGGTTCCGAGCGCCCGGCCGAGCGCCTCGCCCACCCGGGCCGGGTCGGCGGGCAGCGCGGGGTCGAGCTGGATGCCCAGGTAGAGCAGGGTGGCCTCACCCTCCACCTTGGCCAGCGCCCGACGGGCCGTCAACACCTCGGGCAGCATCGCGAGTTCGGATCCGGCGGCGGCCAGGAAGGCGTACGGCTCCTGGTGCGGCTCGGGCTCCTTGAGGGCGACCCTCGCCCCCTCGGGCACACCGCCGTCCGTCGGCCGATCGCCCTGCGGGCCGCGCCGCAGCTCGCCCACGCCCTCCGGCGGCACCGGGATGCCGACCGGCGCCTCGGGGTTGACCGCGATGCCGATGCCCAGCGGCAGGCCGCGGGCGAACTCCCACATCGGCGCGATCGCGAAGGCCATCCCGGGCGCCTGGCGCAGGAACTCCTCCTGGGAGGAGAAGACCGGCACGTACGGCGCGCCGGCCAGTTCGATGGTGGGCAGGTCCAGCGACTGGCCCTGCTGGTCGGCGCCGGCCGGCAGCGGGATCCACACCTGGCTGCGGGCCAGCACCTCGATCACCCGGGGCGTGGCGCCCGGGTCGCCCAGGGCCGCGGTGAGGACCTGTTCCAGCTCGTTGACCGGCCAGCTCCCGCCCTCGGGAGCCGCGCCCGGCTCCGTCCAAGGCCGTGCCTCGCCCGCCGGGTACCCCATCCGTCTCTGCCCCTTCCGCCCTGACCGGGCGAGCCCGCGCGCCGCGCGCCGTGCGCGGGCCGAAGAACCGTCCCGCAGAGCGTATCGCCCGGCCCCCCTCCCGCAGGGCCCCGCGGGCATGCCATGATGACCCCGATCGAACTTCATACTGGCCGCTCGAACCCGCGCGGGAGAGTCCGGAGTGCCACTACACGGCACGGGCCGGCGCCGAAGGAGCAAGTCCTCCCCGGAATCTCTCAGGCCACCCATACCGCGCGGGCGAGGCACATCTGGAAAGTGGACACGGCCGCGCCGTGCGCCCACCCACGGTGCAAGCCGCCATTCTTGTGTGCGGTGAAGCTCTCAGGTTGTGACGACAGACGGGGAGACTCCACCCCCGCATGCCCGCATCCAGGTGCGGGCGCGCTCCGTGAGTGTCCAGCCAAGGAGTCCCGCCGCCATGTCCCTCCGCCACACCGCGCTCGACGCGCTGCACCGCTCGCTCGGTGCCACCATGACCGACTTCGCCGGCTGGGACATGCCGCTGCGCTACGGCTCCGAGCGCGAGGAGCACCTCGCGGTCCGCACCAGGGCCGGCCTCTTCGACCTCTCCCACATGGGCGAGATCACCGTCAGCGGCCCGCAGGCGGGCGAACTGCTGGACCACGCGCTGGTCGGCTTCATCTCCGCGCTCGGCGTGCTGCGCGCCCGCTACACCATGATCTGCCGCGAGGACGGCGGCATCCTCGACGACCTGATCGTCTACCGCACCGGCGAGGCCGAGTACATGGTGGTCGCCAACGCCTCCAACGCCCAGGTGGTGCTGGACGCGCTGACCGAGCGGGCGGCCGGCTTCGACGCCGAGGTCCGCGACGACCGCGACGCCTACGCGCTGCTCGCCGTCCAGGGCCCGGAGGCCAACGGCATCCTGGCCTCGCTGACCGACGCCGACCTGCCGGGGCTGAAGTACTACGCGCTGCTGCCCGCCACCGTCGCCGGCCGCGAGGTGTGGCTGGCCCGCACCGGTTACACCGGCGAGGACGGCTTCGAGATCTTCTGCGCCCCCTCCGACGCCGAGCACCTGTGGCAGGAGCTCAGCAAGGCCGGCGCCGACAAGGGCCTGGCGGCCTGCGGCCTGTCCTGCCGCGACACCCTCCGGCTGGAGGCGGGCATGCCGCTGTACGGGCACGAGCTGTCCACCGACCTCACCCCGTTCGACGCCGGCCTCGGCCGGGTGGTGCGCTTCGACAAGACCACCAACGACGGCCGCTTCGTCGGCCGCGAGGCGCTGGAGCGGGCCGCCGCCGCGGCCGAGACCGCCCCGCCGCAGGTGCTGGTGGGCCTGGTCTCCGAGGGCAAGCGGGTGCCGCGCGCCGAGTACGCGGTGGTCTCCGCCGAGGGCGCCCCGATCGGTCGGATCACCTCCGGCGCCCCCTCCCCCACCCTGGGCAAGCCGATCGCCATCGCGTACGTGGACGCCGCGCACGCCGCCCCGGGCACCGCCGTCGCGGTCGACGTCCGCGGCAAGCACGAGCCGGTCGAGGTCGTCGCGCTGCCGTTCTACAAGCGCGCCCGCTGACCCGCACCAATCCGACAGGCCGGTCCGGTCGGCGGACGGCTTCGCCCTACCCTCTTGCGATCCTGGAGAATGACGTCATGAGCAACCCCACGCACCTGCAGTACACCAAGGAGCACGAGTGGCTGACCGCGGCCGACGCTGACGGCGTCTCGACCGTCGGCATCACCAAGCACGCGGCCGACGCGCTCGGCGACATCGTGTACGTCCAGCTCCCGGAGGTCGGCGACACCGTCACCGCCGGCGAGACCTGTGGTGAGCTCGAGTCCACCAAGTCGGTCAGCGACCTGTACTCGCCGGCCACCGGCGAGATCGTCGAGATCAACCAGGCCGTCATCGACGACCCGGCCCTGGTCAACGGCGAGCCCTTCGAGGGTGCCTGGCTGTTCAAGCTCAAGGTCGAGGCGACCGACGAGCTGCTGGACGCCGAGGCCTACACCGCGTTCACCAGCGGCGCCTGACCCACCGCGTGAAAGGGGGCCGGCCGCAGCGCGGCGGACGGCCCCTTCCCCTCAGGTAACCGCCCAGCCCCACGGGAAGACCCACTCATGACGGTTCTCAACCAGTCCCTGCACGCGCTCGACCCGGAGATCGCCGCCGCGGTCGACGCCGAGCTGCACCGCCAGCAGACCACCCTCGAAATGATCGCCTCCGAGAACTTCGCCCCGGTGGCGGTCATGGAGGCCCAGGGCTCGGTCCTGACCAACAAGTACGCCGAGG
>NZ_JBEZIR010000060.1:0-49333 GCF_040651175.1 Kitasatospora sp. NPDC048540 | reverse complement strand
ACCGGCCCGGACGGCCGCCGTTTCCCGCCACCGGGGCCCTCAGCGCGGCTCCTCGCGCCGCCCGGCGGGCTCCTGGCCGAGCAGGGCCGCGACGGTGTCGCGCGGGCTCCGGTTGCGGCCCGCCTTCGGCACCAGCCGGGCCGGGTCGGCCGAGTCGCGGACGAAGGCGTGCAGCCGTTCCCGGTGGGCGGCCAGCACGAGGTCGGTCCGCTCCCCGGCGATCTCCGCCGAACCGTCGGTCGTGTAGTGGACGGCGGTCAGCAGCGCGGAGCGCTCGGCCGCGGCGAGGACGGCGTCGGCGTCGAGCGCGGCGTCGGACGGCGCCCAGGGCCCCTGCGGCAGCCAATCGGCGACGATCCGCAGCGTCTCCTCCAGGGTGCGCAGCGACAGTTCGTGGACCCCGAGCGCGTCGATCCGCACCATCAGGCAGATCCGCTCCGGCTGGGGCAGGACGAGGACGCGCCACGGCTCGCCCGGCCGGGCGCCGGTGATCCGCGCGTCCAGCACCATCCGGGCCCGCCGCTGGAAGGTCACGGCGATGCCGAGGTCGCCGCGGACCTGGATCTGGTCCGCGCCGGAGCCGGGCACCAGGAGCTGCCGGGCGGCGAGCGAGCGGACCGCCTCGGCCAGCACCTCGTCCGCGGGGCGGGCCTCCAGGAAGTCCACCACCGCGTCCACCACGGTCAGTTCGGCGCTGGTGTAGGCGCCGAGCGGGACCGCTCCGGTGTGCACCAGGCCCACCACCGCCGTGACCAGTCCCTCCGGGACCGAGACGGATCCCGCCTGCGGCTCGTGGCCGTCGCTCTCGGTCACCGGTCCTCCCGGGTCGGGCGCGTCCCGGGCGGCGGCTGCTCGCCGGGGGTGAACAGGATCCGGGCGGCGGGCGGCAGCGGCGCCTCGCTGATCCACACCTGCGAGTTGCCGAACAGCCCGCGCCCGGCGCGGTCGGACAGGGTCTCGCCGAGCTCGTCCGAGGGGTCGGCCAGCTCCGGTGGCGGGAACCGGACGGCCAGGTCCGCGGAGGCCGAGGTGGTGTCGTCGTCGGCCTCGATCCGCCGCAGTGCGACGGCCAGCGCGCGGGAGACGGCCGGCGCCAGCTCGGTCGGGGCGGTGACGGCGGGGGAGAGGTACATCGGCCGCCGCTCGGTGACCCGGGACAGCCCCCAGGGGCCGACGTTGCTGCGGGTGACCCGGTAGACCACGTAGTCCATCAGGTGCCGGACGTCGTCCAGGGTCGGCAGCTTGCGCGCGCCGAACGCGGCCGGGGTCTTCTCCAACTGCAGCCAGGTGCCGGTCGCGGTGCGGCCGTGCAGCTTCTCGCGGACCACCAGGCCGCGCATGCCGATGTCGGGGTAGCGGGTCTTGTCGATGTCGCGGTGGTGGCTGGAGATCCGCCGGTGGCTCACCTCGGGGAACAGCCAGGTCTCGTACAGCCGCGGGTCGTCGACCAGGACGTGGCCGCCGCACAGCACGTCGTGCAGCTGCGGGACCTGCAGGCCGTTGCCCTCCAGGTCGGCCAGGATCGCGGCCTCCTGGGGGCTGAGGCCCGCGGCGGCGGCGAGCAGGCCCTTGCGGTAGGTGCCGTTCTGCGCGGTCAGCTGGATCAGGATGCGGACCCGGTCGCGGGTCTCCTGCGTCCGGCGCTCGCGCTCCGCCCGCTCGGCGCGGCGTCTGCGGCGGCGTCCCTGTCCACTGGCCATGGGATTCAGTACAGCACCGGCGGGGGGAGCCCGCGCCCGAGGCCGTGCGCACGGCTGGGCGCACGGCCGGGCGGTGGCGCCCGGTGTGCCCGGCGGGGGAGCCCGGGGCGCGGCGGGCACGGGCCGGGCCGCGCTGACCCGTTCGGGTGCCGTCCCCGCGGAACAGGTGGGCCGCGGGGCGTCCGTTCCCTTGGCAGCGCCGGGGCAGGCCCCTACACTCAGGCCGAACGCGAGCCAAGCTCATGTTCCTCGAGGAGGCGGAGATCAGCGGAGCCGAACCCCGGGCGGCGGCCCCGGCCGCACCCGCCGCCCAGCCCACCACCCCGCCCACCACCGCCGCGCTCGCCGAGCCCGTGACCCCGGTCCGGGCCGGCTGGACCGCCACCCTCAGCCTCGCCTCGCTCGCCGTCTTCCTGGGCTTCTTCACCCCCATCCAGATCCTCCTGCCGCTCCAGCTCGAACAGCTCGACCCGGGCCGCAAGGCCGAGCTGCTGGCCTGGGTCACCGGCACCGGCGCCCTGGTCGCGATGGTCGTCAACCCGCTGGCCGGCGCGCTCAGCGACCGCACCCACTCCCGGTACGGCCGCCGCCGCCCCTGGATCCTCGGCGGCGCCCTGCTCGGCGCCGCCGGACTGCTGGTCACCGCCGGCGGGCACGGCCTGCCCGGGATCACGGCCGGCTGGTGCCTCGCCCAGACCGGCCTCAACGCCATGCTGGCCGGGGTCACCGCCCCCGTCGCCGACCAGGTGCCGCTCTCCCAGCGCGCCCAGGTCTCCGGCTGGACCGGCATCAGCCAGTCGCTGGGGCTGGTGGTCGGCGCGCTGCTGGTCACCCTGGTGGGCGGCGGCGTGCCGGCCGGCTACGCCCTCACGGCGGCGCTCACCGTGGCACTCGCGCTGCCGTTCGTGCTCGGCCACCGCGAGCCGGTGCTGCCGCGCGGCGCCCGCGCGCCGTCCGGCCGCCGCGTGCTGCTCACCGGCTACTGGGTCAGCCCGCGCCGCCACCCGGACTTCGGCTGGTCGTGGCTGACCCGGTTCCTGATCAACCTGGGCAACGCGCTCGGCACCCTCTACCTGCTCTACTACCTCACCGACGCCGTCCACCTGGCCTCGCCCGACCAGGGCGTCCTGGTACTCACCGCCGTCTACACCGCGGCCGCGCTGCTCACCGCGATCCCCTCCGGCCTGATCTCCGACCGCACCGGCCGGAGGAAGCGGCCGGTGGTGGTCTCCTGCCTGACCATGGCGGCCGCCGCCGTGATCCTGGCGCTCTGGCACAGCTGGCCGGCCACCATGGCCGCGGCCGCCGTGCTCGGCGCGGGCTTCGGGATCTACCTGGCGGTCGACCAGGCGCTGGTCACCCAGGTGCTCCCGGCCGCGGCCGACCGCGCCAAGGACCTCGGCGTGATCAACATCGCCAACTCCGCGCCGCAGGTGCTCGCCCCGGCGCTGGCCGCACCCCTCGTCGCCCACCTCGGCGGCTACACCGGCCTCTACCTCGCCACGGCCGCCGTCACCCTGCTGGCCGGCGCCCTGGTGCACCGGATCCGCGGCGTCGCCTGACCGGGCCCGGCCGGGGCGCGGCCGTCACAGCCGGACCACCACCAGGGCGGTGTCGTCGTCGGCGCCGTCGTCCCCGCCCGGGAAGAGGTCGTCCAGCAGCGCGTCCGCGAGCAGGTCGGGGGTGGCTGCCCGGTGCCGTGCGGCGCTGTCGACGAGCCGCCGGATCCCGGTGTCGATGTCCTCGCCCCGCCGTTCGACCAGACCGTCGGTGTAGAGCACCAGCGTGGCACCGGGACCGAACCGGACCGTCGCCTCCGAGCGGTCCGCGGACGGCGGCCACGCCCCGAGCGGCGGGTCGGTCGCGGCGTCCAGCAGGTCGACCCCGCCGTCGGCGTGGACCAGCACCGGGGGCAGGTGCCCGGCACAGCTGTAGACGACCGTGCCCGCCGCACGGTCGATGACGGTCTGCACGGCCGTGGTGGCCAGCGCGCCCTCCAGCCCCGAGGAGAACCGGGTCAGCGTGCGAAGCGCCTCGGCGGGCCGCCCGGTGGCGCGGATCGCCGCGTTGAGCGCGCTGTGCAGCTGCCCCATCACCCCGGCGGCCTCCAGACCGTGGCCCACCACGTCGCCGACCGCCACCGCGATCCGGCGCTCGTCCAGGTCGAGCAGGTCGTACCAGTCGCCGCACACGTTCAGCGATCCGGTCGCCGGCCGGTAGCGGACCGCCGCGAACGACCGGTGCGCGGGCGCCAGCACGGGCAGCATCGCCCGCTGCAGGCTGACCGCGACCGCCCGCTCGCGGGCGTGCGCCAGCCGCAGCTCCGCGTTGAGCTCCTGGAGTTCCTGGGCGCGGGCGAACAGGTCCGCCGCCATCTGCTCCTCGTGGGTCAGCTCGCCGCCGGGCGCCTCGCCGGTGCGGTGCGCCTTGAGCTGCTTGACCAGCGCGGTGACCTCCTCCACCCGGTGGACCACCAGCGCCACCCGGCCGTCGGGGCCGAGGACCGGCGTGTTGACCGGGCTCCAGTACCGCTCCTCGAACTCGCCGGGGCGGTCGGGCAGCTCGACGTCGTACTTCTGCAGTGCCATGCTGTCGGGCGCGCCGGTGAGGACCACCCGCTCCAACGAGGCCCGCAGGGTCCGCACGCCGCTCGCCTCCGGGTCCGCCGGATTGTCCGGGAACACGTCGAAGACGTACCGGCCGGCCAGGTCCGCCAGGGTCCGCCCGGATGTCCGCAGGTACGCCTCGTTGGCGTCCACCATGACCAGGTCGGGGGTCAGGATCAGGGTCGGGCTGGGCAGGGCCCGGAACACCGCCCCGTAGTCCACGCCCGGCCCGGTCACCCGGTTCCTCGCTCACGTCGCATCGTGGCCGCCAATCTACGCCCGCCCCAGGCCGGTCGCAGGCGCCCGCGTCCGGGAGTGCTAACGCGTCAGCGACAGCTGGAGGCCGCCCTCCAGCGGGGAGCGCAGCGTGAGGGCGGCGGCCACCTCGGCGGGCAGCTCGTCGAGGCCGAGCAGGCCGGCGCTGAGCCGGGCGGCCGCCCGGTGCCAGTCGCCGGCCCGGCGCAGCAGCGCGTGGCCGCTGCCCTCGACCCGGTAACCGGCCACCTGGGCGCCCGCGGCGCGGGCCCGGCCGGCGAACAGCAGGGTGTCGGCGGGGGCGGTGACCCGGTCGCGGTCGCCGTGCAGCATCAGCAGCCGGCGCCCGGCCAGGTGCTCGCATGGCTCCTTCTCGGGGCACCACGGGGCGAGCGCGACCACGCCGGTCACGCACGGGTGCCCGGCGGCCCGCAGCGCCGCGCGTCCGCCCATCGAGTGGCCGATCAGCACGGTCGGGACCGGGCCGAGCTCCTCGGTGAGGTCGGACAGCGCCGCGAGGGTGTCCCTGGCCGGGTCGGCGCGCTCGCCGTTCCAGCCGCGGCAGCGGTAGCGGACCGTTCCGACGGCGACCCCGCCGCCGGCCGTGGCCCGCTCCACCGCGCAGCTGAAACCGCGCATCCGCAGGCCCGGCAGGTTGACCGGGCCGGGGGCGCGCAGACCGTCCACCTGGCCGCCGTGCAGCACCAGCACCGCGGCGCTCGGCGACTCGGGCCGTACCCGCCACACCAGGGCGCGGTGCGCACCGGCCCGCGGCGGTGCCGTCCGTCTGTCCACGCAGTCACTCCCGTCGCTCCGGGGTGTCACTCTACGCGCCGCCGTCCGCGAACCGTAAGCATCGTCCGGGGATCCCGGGCCGCGGTGGCTCCTAGGGTGGACGACGGGTCCGCCGGGCCCCGCGCCGTTCACCCGCACGTCAACCCGCAAGGAGACAAGAGCCCATGGCCGACTCGGTATCAGGTCCGCTGTCAGCAGGTCCCGCAGGTCCCGCAGGTCCCGCCCGGGCCGAACTCGGCGTGATCGGCGGCTCCGGCCTGTACGCGCTGCTGGAGGACGTCACCGAGGTCACCGTCGACACCCCGTACGGGCCGCCCAGCGACTCGGTCTTCCTCGGCGAGGTGGCCGGCCGTCCGGTCGCCTTCCTGCCGCGCCACGGCCGCGGCCACAGCCTGCCGCCGCACCGGATCAACTACCGCGCCAACCTGTGGGCGCTGCGCTCGCTCGGGGTGCGGCAGGTGCTCGGGCCGTGCGCGGTGGGCGGGCTGCGCCCGGAGTACGGACCGGGGACGCTGGTGGTGCCGGACCAGTTCGTGGACCGGACGGCCGGGCGGGTGCAGACCTTCTACGACGGGGTGCCGCTGCCGGACGGCTCGCTGCCGTCGGTGGTGCACGTCTCGGTGGCCGACCCGTACTGCCCCGACGGGCGGGCGGCGGTGCTGGCCGCCGCCCGCGGGCACGCCTGGGAGCCGGTGGACGGCGGCACCCTGGTGGTGGTGGAGGGCCCGCGGTTCTCCACCCGGGCGGAGTCACGCTGGTTCGCCGCGAACGGCTGGTCGGTGGTCGGGATGACCGGCCACCCCGAAGCCGTGCTCGCCCGCGAACTGGGGCTCTGCTACAGCTCGTTGGCGCTGGTCACCGACCTGGACGCGGGGGTGGAGAGCGGCGAGGGCGTCACCCACACCGAGGTGCTGGCGGTCTTCGCGCGCAACGTCGACCGGCTGCGGACCGTGCTGTTCTCGGCGCTGGCGGGCCTGCCCGCGCACCGGGACTGCGTCTGCTCGCACGCCCTGGACGGGCTGGAGACCGGCCTGCCAGCGCACTGACCGCCCGCCGGCCGGCCCGGACGGGCCCGCGCCCGGCCGGGTCGGGGCGGCGGCGGTCCGTCAGGGCCGCCCCGCGGGCCGCCCGGTGGGGATGACCGGCAGCACCACACCGCCGTTGACCAGGCCGCTGCGGGCCACACCCGCGCCCGAGGAGGCGATGCCGAGCAGGTCCGGCAGGTCGTACGGGTCGGCGGCGTCGAGGTCGACCTGGTAGCCGATGTCCTCCAGGCTCGCCACGGTGAGCCGGCTGAGCGGGTTGCCGGGGCCGGCGATGGACGGCGACATCAGCTCGTTGCTGAACACCGACTCCCGCCAGTGACTGTCCCGGGAGCCCGGGCCGCCGACGTTCGCCACCGGTACCGCGACCGCCTCGCCGCCCTTGCCGAGCAGCTTGCCGAACTCGGCCTCGGCGCTGCGCCCGGTGAAGGTCGGGTTGGTGGTCCCGGCCCCGGCCAGCAGGCCGAAGGCGTTCCACGTGGTGCCGATCCCCAGGACGTGTCCCATCTCGTGGGTGATGACGTCGACCAGGGTGCCGTCGGCCTCCATCTGCTCCAGGTCGGCCGAGTCGAAGCGCATCGTCCCCTTCGCCGGGAGGCCCGCGCCGGAGACGGCGGACGCGTCGCGGAAGTCGGTGGGGCCCGCCATGCCGAGGATGTTCCCGGTGCCGTCGATCTCGACGCCCTCGGCCTCCACCAGCAGGTCGTCGATGACGTCGGAGCCGACCACCGCGGTGTCCAGGTCGCCGACGATGACCTGGGCCCAGCGGTCGGCGGCCTTGGCGAAGGCCTTCTCCTGAGTCTCCGTCAGCCCGCCGAGGAACCTCACCTCGATCGTGAACGGCGAGGTCGTCGCGGCGATCTGCTGTGCTCGGGCGAGGTCGGCGACCGCTCGGTAGGTTCTGAACGTGCCTGTGCTGTACTTGCCCATGACCACTCCAGACAGGGTGTGGATCCGTGCCGAATCCCTCCCTCAATCCACCGTAGGCGCACCGCCGGTACAATGCGCGCCCGCTGCCGGACCCGCCGCCGGGCCCCGGGCCGGCCGGTCACGGAGCGCTCCGCGGATCCGCTACCGGCCGTGCCCGCAGGGCGGTTGACCGTCACCCGGGGTACCGGAAGGGCGCTCCGCCGCTACCCGCCGTACCCGACGGGCCGTCGGCCGCTACGCGCGGTGGCGGCCGTCACTTCGCCGGGGCGGCGGGCTTCGGCAGCAGCCGGGACGCGGTCACGTGGCAGACCACGACCGAGACGATCACCAGCGGCATCACGGTGACGCCGTCGGAACCCAGCAGCAGCGTGGCCAGCAGGGTCGAGGTCATCGGCAGCCGCAGCAGCGCCACCGACATCGCCCCCATCCCCATCGCCGCCGCGGACACGTACGGCAGCCCCGGCAGGTGCGACATCGCGAGCCCGCCCGCCGCGCCCAGGAACATCGCCGGGAAGATCGGACCGCCGCGGAACGCCGACAGCGACACGCAGTACGCGATGCTCTTGCAGGCCACCAGCAGCACCAGGGTCGCCGCCGTGTAGTCGCCCTGGTGCAGCAGCAGTTGGGGCAGCGCGTCCTGCCCGGAGAACAGCACGTCCGAGTCGGCCTTCCCGGTGCCCTCGGCGTACGCGATGGCGACCCCAGCCACGACCAGGCCCATCACCGGGGTCCACCACAGCCGCCGCCGGCCCACCCGCGGCTCGAACCACCGCGCCGTGCGCTGCACCCCGATGCCGAGGAACGCCGCCGCGACGCCGATCACCAGCGCCCAGCCGAACTGCGCGATGTCGGCGCGGCCGACCGGCGGCAGGCTCGGGATGACGAGGGTGACGTTGCCCAGTCCGGTCCACGAACCGAGCCCGGTGAAGATCAGCGAGCCGACACCGGAGGCCAGCAGCCCCGGGAGCAGCACCACCCCCATCGTGGGGCCGCCCAGCCCCGACGCCTCCATCAGCAGGAACGCGCCGAGCAGCGGCGAGCCCAGCAGGGCGCTGATCGCCGCGAAACTGCCGGAGGCCGCCACCACCGCCTGCGCCCGGCCGTCGGCGTCCGGCCGCAGCAGCCGGAAGGCGTACAGCGCGATCCCGCCGCCGAGCGCGATCAGCGGCGCCTCGGGGCCGACCACCGCACCGAGCCCCAGCGAGGCCAGCGCCGCGAAGAGCACCCCCGGCAGCTCGGCCGCCGACGGCGCGCCCTTGGTGTTGAGCCCCTCGGCCGGCTCGTGGCCGCCGTTGCCCGGCAGGTAGCGGATGGTCAGCGCGACCAGCACACCGGACACCGCCAGCAGCGGCAGCGGCCACCACGGCGGCGCCCCGTCGAAGCCGAGCGAGGTCGGCAGGTCGTCGAAGACGGCGTGCTGGATCTTCGCCACCAGTTGCAGGAAGCCCCACGCGCCCGCCGACAGCACCACACCCAGCACCGCCGCGACCACCAGCAGAGCGAGGTACCCCCGGCTGCGCAGCACCGCCGACGGGTCGGCGGCCAGTGCGCCCTCAGCGCCGCCCGGCGGCTGGTCCGATGCCATCCAGCAGGCCTCCTCGTCACCGTCCCGCGGGGCATGGCGCCCAGGGTCCGGGTCGATGATGCCAGCAGTACGGGCGGTTCATCCGCATTCGTCCCCGCGGCCCTGACGGCGGGTCGGCGCCCCGGCACCCGCGCGCTGCTCCGCACGGGTGATCCGGGCCGCCCGGCCGGGTGGCCCGACGGGCACCACGGCGCGGCGCGGCACACCGGGGTGCTTGGCTCCTGCCACGGGCCGCACCGGCCCGGCGGGCCGAGGGACGGGGAGCGACGGTGGCGACAGAGGCGGATCCGGGACCCGGACCCACCGTCCTCGTGGTGCTCGGCGTGGCCGGCTGCGGCAAGAGCACAGTCGGCGCGCTGCTCGCCGAGCGGCTCGGCTGGGCTTTCGAGGACGCCGACGACCTGCACGCCCCGCAGGCCCGCGCCAAGATGGCCGCCGGCCACCCGCTCACCGACGAGGACCGCAGGCCCTGGCTGCTCGCCGTCGCGCACTGGGCGGACGAGCGGATCGCGGCCGGCGAGTCGGCCGTGGTGGCCTGCTCCGCGCTCCGGCGCTCCTACCGCGACCTGCTGCGCGAGGGCCGCCCGCAGGTCCGCATGGTGTACCTGAAGGCCGACCGCGCGCTGGTCGCCGAGCGGCTGACCGAGCGCCACGGCCACTTCTTCCCGGCCCGGCTGATGGACAGCCAGTTCGCCGAACTCGAGGAGCCCGGCCCGGGGGAGGACGTCGTGGTGGTTCCGGTCGGCGCCGGCCCCGACGACAGCGCCGCACGGACGGCCGACACCGCGCTGGCGCTGCTGGCCGCCGAGCGCCCGGACACGCCGTGACGGGCCCCGCCCGGATCCTGCTCCCGTACCCGCTCGCCGACCTGGGCGCCCCCCTGCCCGGTCCGCCCGAGGCGCTGGTCTGGGACGGCGCCGCCGAGCCGCCCGACGCGGCCGCGCTGGCCGGCATCGAGTTCTTCGTCATCCCGTACACCCGCACCCACCGCGCGCTGCCGCTTCTCGGCCTGATGCCGCGGCTGCGGGTGGTGCAGAGCCTGAGCGCCGGAGTCGAGGAACTGCTCCCGCACGTCCCGCGCGGCGTCCTGCTGTGCAACGCGCGCGGGGTGCACGACGCCAGCACCGCCGAGCTGGCGCTCACCCTCACGCTGGCCGCGCTGCGCGGCGTTCCCGGCTTCGTCCGGGCCCAGCAGGAAGGCCGCTGGGAAGGCGGCTGCCACCCCGCGCTCGCCGACCGCACCGTGCTGCTGGTCGGGTACGGCGCCATCGGCCAGGCGGTGGAGGCCCGGCTCGCCCCGTTCGAGTGCACCGTGCTGCGGGTGGCCCGCACCGCCCGGCCGGGCGCCCGCGGCGAGGTGCACGGCCTGGCCGACCTCGACACCCTGCTGCCCCGGGCCGACGTGGTGATCCTCACCGTGCCGCTGACCGCCGCCACCCGGGGCCTGGCCGGCCGGGACTTCCTGGCCCGGCTGCGCGACGGCGCGCTGCTGGTGAACGTCGCCCGCGGCGCGGTGGTGGACACCTCCGCGCTGCTCGCCGAACTCGCCACCGGCCGGCTCACCGCGGCCCTGGACACCACCGACCCGGAGCCGCTGCCGCCCGGCCATCCGCTCTGGCACGCCCCCGGGGTGCTGATCAGCCCGCACGTCGGCGGCAACAGCACCGCGTTCCGCCCGCGGGCGCTGCGGCTGATCCGGACCCAGCTCCAGCGCCACCTGCGCGGCGAGCCGCCGCTGAACCGGGTCGGCCCGGCCGCCGAGGCCTGACCCCGTCGGGCCTGACGCCTTCGGGTCTGACGCCTTCAGGCCCGGTGCGAGCTCCGCTCACGGCTCTCGATCAGCCGCCAGATCCGGTGCTGGCCCTTCAGCGTGAGCACTCCGACCACGATCAGCACGACGATGTTGAGCAGCAGCTGCGCCAGCGCCCCGCGCGCCTCCGTGAAGCTGGAGAACGCGCAGGAGACCCCGACGTCGGCCGCCGCCGGGATGGTGGTGACGGAGATGAACACCCCGAGCAGTGCGCTGGTCCTGGCCTGGGTCAGCGAGACGATCCCGACCACACCGGCCAGCACCGCCACCACCACCGAGTAGAAGTTCGGCGTGTCGATCAGGTCGGACACCGGCCGGAGGCCGAGCGCGAACGCCGTCGGCTGCAGCCCCAGCCCCCGGACCAGCAGCGCGAACAGGAAGGTGGCCAGCACCGCCGAACCGAAGCCGATCAGCAGCGCCAGCAGGCCCTGCCGGACCCGGCGCCGGTTGCCGTGCTCCAGGCCGAGCGCCACGCTGGTGATCGCCCCGTACTCGGGTCCGACCACCATCGCCGCCACGATCAGGATCTGCGAGTTGGTGATGATCCCCACCGCGCCGATGATCCCCGCCACCGTCAGGTACAGGTAGAAGCTCGGCAGGTAGGTGCCCTCGGCGCGGATCCGGGCCTCCACCTCCTCCCACACCGGCGCGTGCGCCAGCGGGCCGAGCCGGCCCGACTCCGCCGCGGCCGCCGGGCCGGACAGCGCCATCTCCACCGGCTCCACCACGATCGACCCGCGCCGCTCCACCTCCAGCGCGCGCAGCCGCCGCAGCAGGCCGTTGGCCGCCCCGGCCAGCACGTCGCACTCGACTGCGTCGCCCGCGGGGTGCCGGGCCGCGGCCGGGAGCACCACCAGGTTGAACACGTAGCGGTCGTCGGCCAGCGTGCGGAGCGTCGCGGCGGCGAGGTCCGGCGGCACCACCAGCCGGACGTGGAGCATGTCCATCCGGCCATCCTGGGCCAGCCGCCCGGCCGGCCCGCCCCGAGCGCGGCGCCGCGCCACCAACGAGCGACGCCCGCTGGGCCGCCCGGGCGACCCGGATCCCCCTGTTCCGGCGGCGCGGTAGGCCGGTGGTGTGACGTACGCCCCCGGATCGGTGCGGCCCGCGTGCCGGTCGGACCCCGGGCACCCGCACGGTGGTTTGGTCCTCGGGAGGACCCGCGGTCCTCACCGGCCCGCGGGGCCGGCCCGACGGCAGGAGGAGAGACCCGGTGGCAGCAGGCGACGGTACGGGGCGCACGGCGGTCTCCGCGCAACTCCTGAAGGGCCAGAAGGCGCTGGTGACCGGCGCCAACTCGGGCATCGGCAAGGCGACCGCGATCGCGCTCGGCCGGGCCGGCGCCGACGTGGTGGTCAACTACGTGGCCGGCGCCGACGCCGCCGCCGAGGTGGTCGCCACCCTCCAGGGGTTCGGGGTGCGGGCCTACGCCCACGAGGCGGACGTCTCCGACGAGGACCAGGTGGTGGCGATGGTCGCCCGGATGGTCGAGGAGTTCTCCACCATCGACATCATGGTCGCCAACGCCGGACTGCAACGGGACGCGCCCTCCACCGAGATGACGCTCGCCCAGTGGCAGAAGGTCATCGACGTCAACCTGACCGGCCAGTTCCTGTGCGCCCGCGAGGCCGCCAAGGAGTTCGTCCGCCGGGGCGTGGTGCCGGAGGTCTCCCGGTCGGCCGGGAAGATCATCTGCATGAGTTCGGTGCACCAGATCATCCCGTGGGCCGGCCACGTCAACTACGCCTCCTCCAAGGGCGGCGTCGGCATGCTGATGCAGACCCTCGCCCAGGAGCTCGCCCCGCAGCGGATCCGGGTCAACGCGGTCGCCCCCGGCGCCATCCGCACCCCCATCAACACCGACGCCTGGTCCACCCCCGAGGCCGAGGCGGAACTGCTCAAGCTCATCCCGTACCGCCGGGTCGGCGACCCGGACGACATCGCCAACGCCGTCGTCGCCGTCGCCTCCGACCTGCTCGACTACGTGGTCGGCACCACGCTGTACGTCGACGGCGGGATGACCCTCTTCCCGGGCTTCGCCACCGGCGGCTGACCCGCCGCCACCCGACCCCGCCCCCGGTCCGGGCCCCGGCCGGCCCCCGGTACGAGACAGAGGCACCCATGCACGGCACCGCCGCCCTCCTCGCCGGCACCCCGCCCCAACTCCTGCCCGCACGCGAGCTGATGGCCTTCTCGCTGGCCACCCACATCCTGCTGGTCCCGTTCGGCGTCGCACTGCCGTTCATCACCCTGCTGATGCACCTGCGCGGGCTGCGCCGCCAGGACGCGACGGCGATGCTGCTGGCCCGGCGCTGGTCGGCGGTGATGGCCGTGCAGTTCGCCATCGGCGTGGTCACCGGCACCGTGCTGTCCCTCGAGTTCGGGCTGCTCTGGCCGGGCATGCTGGGCCGCTGGGGCGATGTGTTCGGCCTCGGGTTCGGCGTCGAGGCCTGGGCGTTCTTCCTGGAGGCCGTCCTGATCGCGATCTACCTGTACGGCTGGCGGCGGCTCAAGCCCTGGACGCACTTCTGGCTCGGCGTCCCGCTGCCGCTGACCGCGCTGATGGGCGCGTTCGGCATCGTCGCCGCCAACTCCTGGATGAACACCCCGCAGGGCTTCACCCTCGACGCCGAGGGCAACCCGGTCGGCGTCAGCGTCCGGCAGGCCGTGTTCACGCCCATGTTCGGCCCCGAGTACTGGCACTTCGCGGCCGCGATGTTCCTCACCGCCGCCTACGTGACCGCCGGCGTGTACGCGGTAGGCCTGCTGCGCGGCCGCCACGACCGCTACCACCTGCTCGGCTTCACCGTTCCGTTCACCGTCGCCGCGATCCTCACCCCGATCCAGTTCGTGCTCGGTGACTCCATCGCCCGTTCGGTCTTCCACAAGCAGCCGATCAAGTTCGCCGCCACCGAGCTGGTCTGGGACACCGACACCCACGTCCCCGAGTACATCTACGGCCGGCTGAACGAGGACGGCACCATCTCCGGCGGCCTGAAGATCCCCCAACTCGACTCCATCCTGGCCGGGTTCAAACCAAGCACCCAGGTCACCGGCCTCAGCTCGGTCGCCGCGGACGACCGTCCGACCGCCCTCCAGGCCACCATCGCGCACTGGGCCTTCGACACCATGGCCGTCATCGGCAGCCTGCTGATCCTGCTCGCCCTCTGGTACGGGTGGATCCGGCTGCGCCACCTCGACCTGCCCCGCTCACGATGGTTCCTGCGCTGCGCCGCCGTCGCCGGGGCCGCCTGCCTGCTCACCGTCGAGTGCGGCTGGATCACCACCGAGGTCGGCCGCCAGCCGTGGATCGTCTACAACAACATGCGGGTCGCCGACGCCGTCACCGGCACCCGGGCCGGCTCGCTGTGGGCGATGCTCGGCATCGTCATCGTGGTCTACGCGGCGGTGATCGCCGGATTCCTCACCGTGCTGCTCAAGATGCGCACCCGCTGGCGCGCCACCGACCTCGACACCGCGGGCCCGGCCGGCGCCGCACCCGAGGCCGACACCCCGTACGGGCCCCGCGGCGACCGGCTGCCCGCCACCGTCGACGGCGGCCGCGACCGCACCCCCGGAGGTGGGGCCCGATGGCCGAGGTGATCGCCTGGGTGCTGGTGCTCGCCGTCGCCGCGTACGCCTGCGCGGGCGGCACCGACTACGGCGCCGGGTTCTGGGACCTGCTGGCCGGCGGAGCGCGGCGCGGCGAGCGGCCGCGCTGGCTGATCGACCATGCGATGGCCCCCGTCTGGGAGGTCAACAACGTCTGGCTGGTCTTCGTGCTGGTCGTGATGTGGACCGGCTTCCCCACCATGTTCCAGGCGGTGTTCACCGCGATGTGGCTGCCGCTGGCGCTCGCCGCGGTCGGCCTGGTGCTGCGCGGCGCCGGCTTCGCGCTGCGCAAGCCCACCCGGCGTCTCGCCCGGCGGCGGATCTACGGCGCGACGTTCGCCGTCGCCTCCCTGGTCACCCCCTTCTTCCTGGGCGCCGTCCTCGGCGGCATCGCCTCCGGCCGGGTCGCCGTCGGCACCCCCGCCACCGCCGACGCCTGGGCCAACCCCACCTCCGTCCTGGCGGGGCTGCTGGCCATCGCGGCCACCGCCTTCCTCGGCGCGGTGTTCCTCTGCTCCGACGCCCGGCGCTTCGGCGCCGACGACCTGGTCGGCTACTTCCGGCTGCGCGCCCTGTGCGCGCTGGGCGCCGTCGTCGTGCTGGCCCTGATCGGCCTGCCGGTCACCCACGACGACGCCCGCTACGTCTGGGACGGCCTGACCGGCGGCGCCGGGCTGGCGCTGATCCTGCTGGCCGCGGCGGCCGGCGCGGCCACCGCCGTGCTGCTGCTGCGCCGGGCCCACCGCTGGAGCCGCTGGACAGCGTCCGCCGCCGTCGCCCTGACCGTCGTCGCCTGGGGCTTCGCCCAGCGCCCCTACCTGCTGCCCACCACCCTGACCGTCGCGGACGCCGCCGGCGACGGGGACACCCTGACCTGGCTGCTCATCGTCACGCTGGTCGCCGTGCTGCTGGTCGGGCCCGCGCTGGTCCTGCTCTTCTGGCTGGACACCCACGGCGAACTGGAACCGCTGACCGACGCCGACACCGGCACCACCGGCCACGCCAAGGGCGACGACCTGCCCTGACCCTCCGCCCCGCTGAACGGTGGCCGGGCCGTCAGCGGGCGAGCGAGCGCAGCAGGCGGACGTACGGGGACCAGCGGGACGGCCGGGACACCGTGCCGGTGCAGGCCTGTTCGGCGCGGTCCAAGGCGTCCTCCAGGCAGGCGTCGTGCATCCAGCGGAAGGCCAGCGGCCAGCTCAGCCGCGCGGGGCCGCCGGTCCGCATGGCGAGGGTGTGCCGCAGGACCGTGCGCCCCCCGTCCAGCGGCAGCGCCGTGAACTCGTGGAAGCCGTCGAAACCGCGCGGCCCGCTGAAGGCGAACCGCACCCAGGTGCCGGGCACGTACGCGGTGACCGTGTAGCGGACCGGTCCGTGGCCGCCCACCGCGCCCGCCGCCAGCGGGCGGTCGAACTCCATCGCGGGCCACTGGGCGTGCGGCCACAGCCGGTCCGGCCGGCCGGCCGTCCCGCCGGACAGGCCGTCGATGAGCGCGCCCACCTCGCCCGGGTCGGCGGCCAGCACGCGCTCGTGCACGTTGTAGACGGGCATGGGTCCCCCTCGGAAGCAAATTAGAGAAGTCTCTCTAGTTGTTCTGGAGGCTACTCTCTTATTCATGGCGCGACCACCCCGCTTCGACACCGGCCAACTCCTCGACGCCGCGGTCCTCCTCGCCGCCACCGGCGGCCCGGCCGACGTGACCATGACCGCCGTCGCCCAGGCGGTCGGCGCGCCGAGCGGCTCCGTGTACCACCGCTTCCCCGGCCGGACCGCCCTGCTCGCCGAGGTGTGGCTGCGCAGCGTCGAGCGCTTCCAGGACGGCTACTTCGCCGCGCTCGGCAGCGACCCCGACCCGCGGCTCGCCGCCCGCGCCGCAGCCCGGCACGTGGTCTCCTGGAGCCGCGCCCACCCGCAGGAGGCCGCGCTGCTCCTGTACGGACCCGGGGAGTTCGGCCGCGCCGACTGGTCCGAGGCCCACAAGGACCGTGCGGACCTGGGCAATCAGCGCGTGTTCGGCTCCCTCGCCACCCTCGCCGAAGCGCTCGGCGCGGCCGGCCCCCAGGACCGTGACCGGGTCGTCCTGGCCCTGATCGACCTGCCGCTGGCCGTGGTCCGCCGCCATCTGCGGGCGGGCGACCCGCTGCCGCCGTACGCCGAGGAGCTCGCCGAGGAATCCACGGCGACACTCCTCGCCCGCCCCTGCGCCGGGTAGCCGGCCGGGCCGGTCAGTTCAGGCGGGCCAGGAGGTGGTCGCCGACCCGCAGGGCGTTGGCGATGGCGGTCAGGGACGGGTTCACCGCGCCGATGCTCGGGAAGAAGCTGGTGTCGACCACGTACAGGTTGTCCAGGTCGTGGGCCCGGCAGTCGACGTCGAGTGCGGAGGAGGCGGGGTCGGTGCCGAAGCGCACGGTGCCGGCCTGGTGGGCGGTGGCGCCGATCGGCATGCCCTTGTGCAGGTAGATGCTGTGGTCGAAGAGCCGGCGGGGGTGCATGCCGAGGCTGTCGAGCATGCCGCGCAGCCGGTGCTGGAGGCGTTCCAGTCCGGCGGTGTTGTTGTGCTCGTCGATGGACAGGTGGATGCGGCCCTCGCCGTCCAGGGTGACCCGGCTGTCGGGCAGCGGCAGGTCCTCCCCGCACAGCCAGAAGTCGACGGCGTGGTGCGCCAGCACCTCGAACGGCATCCGCGGCGAGGCCTTGCCCGCCCAGCGCGGCGCTTCCCCGCGGATCTGTTCGGCGTCGGACTTGCCGAGCATCTGGATGCCGCCGAGCGGGTACTCGAAGTCGTCCGCGCCGAGGTACCAGTCGTTGAGGGCGAGGGTCTTCTGGAACACGGTGGGGTTGGGTTCCCGGGAGACGGCCATCAGGGCCAGGTTGTTGTGCCGCATGTAGTGCCGGCCGACCACGTCCGAGCTGTTGGCCAGCCCGCGCGGATGCCGGTCGTTGGCCGAACGCAGCAGCAGCGCGGCCGAGTTGACCGCACCGCAGGCGACCACCACCAGGTCGGCGGAGAACCGCTCGGTGCTCCCGTCGGCGAGTTCGGTGACCACCGCGGTGACGGTCCGCCCGTCCGGGCCGGTCTCCAGCCGGCGGACGTCGGCCCCGGTCAGCAGCGTGAGGCCCGGGTGCTGCAGGGCGGGGTCGACGCAGATCACCTGGCTGTCCGACTTGGCGTTGAGCAGGCACGGGAAGCCGTCCACCCGGCTGCAGCGGATGCAGGCGCTGGTGTGGGCCGCCCGGCCGTCCGCGTCCTGGGTGAGGTCTACCCCGATCGGCAGGTGGAACGGGTGCAGGCCCTGCTTCTCCAGGTCGTCGCTGAGCTGCTGGATCCGCGGCTCGTGGGCGACCGGCGGGTACGCGTAGTCAGCGCCGGCCGGGCCCTCGGTGGGGTCCTCGCCGTGCCGGCCGTGCACCAGGTAGAGGTGCTCGGCCTCGGTGTAGTACGGCTCCAGGTCCTCGTAGCGGATCGGCCAGGCCGGGGAGATGCCGTCGTGGTGGTGGAGTTCGCCGAAGTCCTCGGGGCGCAGCCGGAACAGTGCGGCGCCGTAGAACTTGGTGTTGCCGCCGACGTAGTAGTTGACCTCCGGGGTGAACTCCTTGCCGTGCCGGTCGTACCAGGTCTCCGGGGCGAGGTACCTGCCCTGGACGAAGACCGCGGTGGAGTCCCAGTTGTCCAGCTCGCGGGGTAGGTAGCCGCCGCGTTCCAGCAGCAGGATCCGCTTGCCGGAGGGGGCGAGGCGGTGGGCGAGCGTGCCGCCGCCCGCACCGGTGCCGATGATGATCACGTCGTAGTGCTGGTTCTCGGTCACGGTCCTGCCTTTCGTGCCGTGCTCACATGATCGCGATGGGGTTGACCGGCGAGCCGGTGGCGCCGGGCAGTCGCAGGGGGGCCACCACACACAGGAACGACCACCGGCCGGCGGCCGCGCAGGCCGCTGCCAGGTCCTCGAACTGCAGGTAGTCCAGGAGGTGCAGGCCCATCGCGTGGACGGCGAGCACGTGCACCGGGTACGCGACGCCCTCGGTGGTGCTGGGCGCCGCGTCGTTGTTGCCGTCGCCGCCGAGCGCGGTGACACCGCGCTCGGCGAGGAACTCCATGGCGCTCGGGTGCAGCCCGGCGCGGGTGACGGCGGCGTCCCACGGGCCGAGTTCGGTGCGCCGCCGCCGGTGCCCGACCCGGACCAGCAGAATGTCCCCGGCGCCCACCCGGACGCCCTGGGCCCGTTCGGCGGCGGCCAGTTCGGCGGCGCCGACGTGTTCGCCGGGCTCCAGCCACGGCACGCCGCGCAGCCGGGGGAGGTCGAGCAGCACCCCCCGGCCGACGATGCCGTCCCGGGCCGCCTCGACGCTCAGCGCCCGCGCACCGTCCGGGGCGAGGGTGTCGGCGGGGACGCCGTCGTGCAGCGTGCCGTGGTAGACGACGTGGCAGAGCGCGTCGAGGTGGCTGTCGGCGTCGCCGTGCACGTTCATGGCGAACCGGTCCCGGGCGAAGTCCAGGCCGTGCGGGTCGACCGCGCCGCGGACGGCGCCGGTCATCTCGTGCCGGGCGGGCTCCGGGTCGTCCGGGCCGGCCCGGGTCTCCACCGGCGCGGCCAGGCCCACCGTCCGCCCGGAGCGGACCTCGGCCGCGGCGGCCACCACCTGCTCGGGGGTGGCCGCGGCCGGGCCGCCCGGTCGCCGGACCCGTGCGTAGAGCGCGGCGAACTCCCGGGCGTCGAGCGCCCCGGGGGCCGGCGGCGGGCCGGTGCTCAGCGCCCCTCCAGCTCGTCGAGCGCCTCGTCCAGTGTGGTGGCCGCCATGATCAGCGACAGGTGGGTGAACGCCTGGGGGAAGTTGCCCAGTTGCTCGCCGCTCGGGCCGACCTCCTCGGCGAACAGGCCGACGTGGTTGGCGTAGGTCAGCATCTTCTCGAAGGTGTACCGGGCCAGCGGCACCCGCCCGGCGCGGGCCAGCGCGTCCACGTACAGGAAGGTGCAGAGGCTGAAGGTGCCCTCCGAGCCGCGCAGGCCGTCGGGGGAGGCGGCCGGGTCGTAGCGGTAGACCAGGCTGTCGGAGACCAGCTTGCGGTCCATCGCGTCCAGGGTGGACAGCCAGACCGGGTCGCGCGGGGCGATGAACTTGACCCGCGGCATCAGCAGCAGCGAGGCGTCCAGCACGTCCGCGCCGTACTGCTGGACGAAGGCCTGTTCGGTCTCGCTCCAGCCGCGTTCCATGATCTGCTCGAGTACGGCGTCCCGGGCCGCGGCCCATTTGGCGGTGTGGGCGGGCCGCCGGAACGCGTCGGCGAGCTGCAGGCCGTGGTCGAGCGCGACCCAGCACATCAGCCGGCTGTAGGTGAAGTCCTTACGTCCGCCGCGGGTCTCCCAGATGCCCTCATCGGGCCGGTCCCAGGACTCGGCCAGCCAGTCCAGCGTCGAGGACAGCGCCTGCCAGCCCGTGTAGGTGGCCTGCTGCACGATGGCCTTGCTCTGTGAGAGCGCGTACATCGCCTCGCCGTAGATGTCGAGCTGAAGTTGGTCGGCGGCGCCGTTGCCGGCCCGGACCGGGAAGGAGCCCCGGTAGCCCTCGAAGTGGTCCAGGTTGATCTCCGGCAGGTCCGGGTCGCCGTCCACCCGGTACATGGTCTTCAGCCGCTCGCCCTCGGTGCCCGAACGCTCGTGCAGCCGGGCGACCAGCCAGTGCACGAAGGCCGTGGCCTCGTCGACGAAGCCCAGGTCGAGCAGCGCCCGGACGGACAGCGAGCCGTCGCGCACCCAGGTGTAGCGGTAGTCCCAGTTGCGCTCCCCGCCGACCTGCTCGGGCAGGCCCATGGTCGCGGCGGCGATCAGCGCGCCGGTGGGGTGGTAGGTGAGCAGCTTGAGGGTGATCGCGGAGCGGTGCACCAGCTCGGGCCAGCGGCCGCGGTACCGGGAGGTGTGCAGCCAGCGCTGCCAGAACTGGGCCACCCCCCAGGTCTGTTCCTCGACCTGCTTGCGGTCCAGCGGCGCGGGCGGCTCGCCGTCCGGGTCGCAGACGGTCAGCACGGCGCCGCCGACCTCGCCGGCGGACAGGGTGAGGGTGCCGCGGATGTCCCGGCCGTCGCGCTCCAGCGGGAAGGTGCTCTGCAGGTGCGCGGCGATCCCGGGGGCGCGGAACACCGCTCCGGCCTCGCCGAGCGAGCTCTCGTGCTCGGCGCGGCCGTAGTCGAACCGGGGCCGGCACTCCAGTTTGAACGTCACCGTGCCGCGCACCGTGCGCACCAGCCGGACCAGGGTGTGCCGGTCGCTCGCGGGGCCGGTCAGCGGCGGCATGTAGTCGACCACCTCGCCCACGCCGTCCGGTGACATGAAGCGGGTCACCAGTACGGCGGTGTCCGGGTAGTAGAGCTGTTTGCAGATGGCGTCCGGCTGGTCGGGGGCGAGCAGGAAGTAACCGCCGCGGTCGTGGTCGAGCAGCGCGGCGAAGATGCTCGGCGAGTCGAACCGCGGGGCGGCGAACCAGTCGATCACGCCCTGGGAGGAGACCAGGGCGGTGGTCTGCAGGTCGCCGACCAGGCCGTGTTCGGCGATGGGAGGGTAGCGGTCCATGGCTGGCTCCGACTTCTCTCCGGCGGTCCTCGGCACAGCCCCGCCCCGGGGCCGGGCCCGCAGGCCCGGCCGACGCTCCTTCAGGACCGCCGCGGAGGGGGCCGGGGACCGCCTCAGGAGTTGAGCAGGCGGCCCTTCTGGGCCTCGAACTCCGCCTCGGTCAGAACCCCTTGGGACTTGAGCTCGGCGAGTTCCTTGAGCTGGGAGATCTTGTCGCCCATGCTGTCGGCGGGCGCGGCCGGCGGCGGCGCGGCGGGTGCGGGGGCGGGGGCGGGGGCCGGTGCGGGGGCCTGCTGCTGTTCCTGCTGGGCCCAGCGGCCGGCCTGGCGCCGGGACACCCGGTTGGAGACGGCCGTCGCCGTACCGGCGACCACCGCGGTGCGGGCGACGCCGCGAAGTAGACCAGGCATGTTCGTGCTCCTTGGGGGGACGTCAAAGGTGGCGACGCCGGGTGCGGCGCCGCCGCGCGGCGGCTCACATGCCGGCGCCGGTCTCGGCGGCCTCCAGCGCCTCCAGGGTCTCGACCAGCTGCTGGACCGGGATCCGGCCGCTGTCGACCACCTGGGCACCG
This sequence comes from Kitasatospora sp. NPDC048540, assembly GCF_040651175.1. Taxonomy (NCBI): domain Bacteria; kingdom Bacillati; phylum Actinomycetota; class Actinomycetes; order Kitasatosporales; family Streptomycetaceae; genus Kitasatospora; species Kitasatospora sp. NPDC048540. The sequence goes on along the minus strand of NZ_JBEZIR010000060.1, from coordinate 27,863 downwards.
CCGCGGCGCAGGGCGGCGGCGAGCGGGGCGGCCCAGAGGTTCTCGTAGATGACGATGCCGGCCGAGTTCCCCGGCTCGACGGCGTGCGCCGCCTCCTCGATGTCGTCCTCGTCGAGGACCCCGGAGGACGCCCCCTCGAAGATCGCGAGGTCGAGGTCGCCGTCGCCGTCCAGGTCGGTCAGTTCCATGACGGTCACCGAGCCGTCGGTGTCCTTGCGGACGAAGACCAGGTCGATGAGGCGGATGATGCCCCGGTCCACCAGGTCGACCAGGAGCGGGAACCCCTCCCCGGTCATGTGATTCCCGGGGAATTCGACGATCAGATAGTCGACCGGACCCATTTCGGCAATTTCGTCGCTCACGTCGGCTCCCTCGGATGGTTCGGTTCGGGGCGATTCGACGAGGTGGGGGAGAATGCCCACACGTGTGCGCGTCCGTCACGACACCCCCGTTCATAGAACCACCGTCCCCGGTCGGGTGCACCCCGGGAAAGCTTCCGCCCGGGGCCTGCGGACGGGCCGATCCCCGCCCCGGAAGGCGCCGGGAATGGCCCCGCCGGGCGAAATCCGGCGGGGCATTCGACGGCTCGCCGGGCGGCCCCTTGACTCGGCGGCGGGCGGCCCGCACGCTCCCGGAGTACGATCCGCCGCCCGGCCCGCCGGACCCCGGCCGCCCGGCGCGCCGCAGACCACAGGAGGCCCCCGCGTGCCCGAGACCCCGACCGGAGCCCAGCTGCGCCTGCGGCACGGCGAGCTGAGCGCCGTCGTGGTCGAACTCGGCGCCGCGCTGCGGTCGCTGGAACTGGCCGGCACCCCGGTCCTGGACGGGTTCGGCGCCGACGACCTGATCACCGGCGGCCGCGGCCAGCTGCTGGTGCCCTGGCCCAACCGGGTCGGCGACGGCCGCTACCGGTGGCAGCACCGCGAACTCCAGCTCCCGCTCTCCGAGGCACCGGCCGGCAACGCCATCCACGGGCTGCTGCGCTGGACCGCCTGGCACACCGTCGGGTCCGACCCCGCCCGGGCCGTCCTGGAGACCACCCTGTGGCCGCAGCCCGGCTACCCCTTCCACCTGCGGGTCCGCGCCGCGTACACGCTCGGCCCGGCCGGGCTGGAGACCGCCGTCACCGCCCGCAACCTGGGCGGGGACCCGGCCCCGTACGGCGTCGGCCAGCACCCGTACCTGACGGCCGGCACCGCGCCGGTCGACCTGAGCGTGCTGACCCTGCCCGCCCGGACCCGGATCACCACCGACGGGCGCGGCCTGCCCACCGGACAGGAGCCGGTGGCCGGCACCCCGTACGACTTCCGCACCGCGCGCGCCATCGGCGACCTGCCGCTGGACACCGCCTTCGGCGACCTCGACCGGGGCGCGGACGGGCGCGCCGTCGTCCGGCTCGCCCACCCGGACGGCAGCCGCGGCGTGGACCTGTGGCTCGGCGAGGGCGTCGACTGGGTCCAGCTCTACACCGGCGACACCCTCCCGCCGGGCGAGCGCCGCCGGGCGGTCGCCGTCGAGCCGATGACCTGCCCGCCGGACGCCTTCCGCAGCGGCACCGGACTGGTCACCCTCGGCCCGGGTGAGCAGCACACCGTGCGCTGGGGGATCACCCCTTGGCGGCACGGAGCGTGACGACCGATCAGATCCTCACCGGGGTCGGTCTGACCGTGGTCCTGGCCGTCGGCTCGCAGATCCTGGCGGGACGGCTGCGGATCCCCGCGCTGATCGTCCTGCTGCCGGTCGGCTTCACCGCCGGGGCCTTCGTCGACGACCTCGACCCGCAGCAACTGCTAGGAGCGGCCTTCTCCCCGCTGGTGTCGCTGGCGGTCGCGGTCATCCTCTACGACGCCGGACTCGGCCTGGAACTGTCCAAACTCACCGGCCACGTCCGGCGGGTGGTGGTCCGGCTGATCTGGATCGGCGTGCTGGTCACCGCGCTGTCCGCCGCGGCCCTCGCCATCCCGCTGCTCGGCCTGGCCAAGGGGGCAGGCCTGATGCTCGGCACCATCCTGGTGGTCTCGGGCCCCACCGTGGTCGGCCCGCTGCTCGCGTTCGTGCGGCCCAACGACCGGCTGCAGCACATCCTGGTCTGGGAGGGCTCGCTGATCGACCCGGTCGGCGGCATCCTCGGCGCGCTCGTCTTCCACCTGGTGGTCTCGGGGCACAGCCGCCACCTCGGCGCCGGGGTCTTCGCGTTCTTCGGCAGCGTCGGCGTCGGCGTGGCGGGCGGGCTGCTGGGCGCGGCCGTCCTGTGGGTGCTGTTCCGTCGGCTGCGCCTCGGCGAGGTGCTCGGCACCGCGGCGCAGCTGGCCGCGGTGATCGGGACCGCCGCCCTGTGCGACGTGCTGCGCGACGACACCGGGCTGATCTCCGCGGTGGTGATGGGCCTGGCGGTGGCCAACCTGCGGGGCTTCGACGTGCCGGCCCGGCGGCCGTTCTTCGAGACCCTGGTGACCCTGATCATCGGCGTGCTGTTCGTGTCGATCTCGGCGACGGTCACCCCCGCCTCGCTGAACCACGTGCTGCTCCCCGCACTGGCGCTGGCCGGGGTGCTGGTGTTCGCGGTACGGCCGCTGGTGTCGGTGCTGTCCTGCCGCGGCACCGACCTGTCCCGGGGCGAGCGGGCCTTCGTCGGCTGGATGGCGCCGCGCGGCATCGTCGCGGCGGCCACCGCGTCGACCTTCTCGGCGGGCCTGGTGAAGCAGGGCATCGGCGGCGCGGCCAAGATCCTCCCGGCCACCTTCGTGGTGATCGTCGCCACCGTGACGCTCTACGGCCTGACCGCGCTGCCGGTCGCCCGGCGCCTGCGGGTGATCCGGCCGGCCCGTTCGCGTCCGCTGCTGGTCGGCGGCGAGCCGTGGGTGATCGGGCTGGGCACGGCCCTGAAGGCGGCCGGTCTCGACGTGCTGATGTGGGCCGGCCAGGAACGCCAGCGGGAACACATCGGGCGGGCAGGGATCGAACTGGCCCCCGGCGAGCTGCTGGCCGCCGCGACCGGCGAGGGCGCGCAGCTGGAGGGCATCACGGCGGTCTACTTCCTCACCGAGGAGGACGACTTCAACGCGCTCGCCGCCACCGTGCTGCGCGGCACCGTGGAGGGCACGGTGCACCGGCTGGCCGCGCCGCGCGACAGCCTCGGGGTGGTGGCGCCGTTTCTCGGCGGCGAGGTGCTCTTCGGCCCGGAGCTGACCGGGCCCGAGCTGGCCGGCCGGTACGCGGACGGCGCGGGCATCGTCGCCCGGAGCGCGGACGCGGCGCTCCCGCCCGGGGGAGACCTGCTGTTCCTGGTGCGCGGCGACGGGCGGCTGGACCCGGTGACCGACGCCAGTCGGCCGCTGCCCGGGCCGGGTGACTCGGTGGTGGTGCTGGTACCGGCCCGCTCGACCTGACCGGCCGTCAGCCGGCCTGCGGTGTCCGGCATACGGACAGGTCGGGAGCCGGTCTCGGTCTCCGGTGGGCGGACGCCGGGCACCGGCCGGCGGGACCCGGTCCGGGTGGGCCGCCGCGACCGTCGGGGGGTGTCGTGCAGCAGCGGGGCAGGTCGTACGCACCGGATCGACTGGCTGTTTTCCGGTGGCGACGGGATCCGTCGTGTCCGATCGGACCGGGATGAGCGGCGGCTGTCCCGACACAATTAACCGATTATCAACCTGGTTGCCTTGACAGCGATTTGGCCAGTGGAAATACTCCTGGCCATTCCCGGTCGGTGTCCCCGCCGGGAGCAGTGAGGCCCGCAGGCGGCAGAGTCGCCGGCCGACGGCGGGCGGGACTGCGTTGCTCCCCCCGCTTCCCCGCTTCCCCTCCCGGGCCGCCGCAGCCGTCCCACCGCGGTACAGACCACTCCCGCAGCACCGCGGACCGCCCCGCGCCCCATCGGCGGCGGACCCGCGTACGCCCGGCGACCCGGGCGACCGACACCCCCCCTTCGCGGGCGCGCCGAGGCCGGCGTGCCCTGCGGCATGGCAGGAAAGGCGCCACCGATGAGCTCTGGGCACACCTCCCAAGGAAGGTCAGGCCTGCGGTCGAACGTCCTCGGGACCTTCGACACGATCGTGATGGCGGTGGCCGGAAGCGCTCCGGCCTACTCGCTCGCCGCCACCACCGCCACCCTCGCCGGGGCCGCCGGGCTGTACTCGCCCGCCGCCCTGCTGTGGTGCGCGATACCGATGCTGGGCATCGCCTGGGCGTTCAACTACCTCGGCCGGATCGACGTCAACGCCGGCGCCAGCTACTCCTGGGTCGGCCGGGCGCTGCACCCGTCGCTGGGCTTCATGAGCGGCTGGGCGCTGGTGGTCTCCGCCACGCTGTTCATGGTGGCGGGCTCGCTGCCGGCCGGCTCGTACACGCTGTCGCTGTTCTCGCCCGACCTGGCCGAGAACACCGCGCTGGCCACCACCGTCGGCGCCGGCTGGTTCCTGGTGATGGCGGCGCTGGTGCTGATGGGCGCCCGGATCACCGCCCACGCCCAGTGGATCATGACCGGGATCGAGGTGCTGATCCTGATCGTCTTCGGTGTCGCGGCGCTGATCCACGGCGGCACGGCGGCGGTCTTCGACTGGTCCTGGATCTGGGGCTTCGGCAACTTCGGCGGGGTGAGCGGTTTCGCCGCCTCCGCACTGATCGCCGCGTTCTACTTCTGGGGCTGGGACGTCACCGCCAACCTCAGCGAGGAGACCACCAACAGCCGCCGCAACGCCGGTCTCGGCGGCCTGCTCGGCGTGGTCACCGCGTTCGCGATCTTCGAGATCATCACCATCTCGGTCAACCTGATCATCACCCAGGACGACATCCAGGCCAACAGCGGCACCCTGCTCTCCGACCTCGGCGAGGCGGTCTGGCCCGGCTGGGGCGGCAAGGTGCTGGTGGTGGCCGTGGTGCTGTCCACCATCGCCACCCTGGAGACCACCCTGATCCAGGTCTCCCGCTCGCTGTTCGCGATGGGCCGTGACCGCACCGTGCCCGCCGTGTTCGGCAAGTCCCACCTGCGCTGGCAGACCCCGTGGGTGGCGCTGGCCGCCGTCTCGGTGGTGTCGCTGCTGCTGTTCGTCGGCTCCAACGCGCTCGGCTCGGTGAACACCATCCTCACCGCCGCGGTCAACGCGATCGGCCTGCAGATCGCGTTCTACTACGCGCTGGCCGGCCTCGCGGTGGTCGTCGCCTACCGCCGGCTGCTGCTCAAGTCGCTCTCCAACGCGGTGTTCATCGGCCTGTGGCCGCTGGCCGGCGCGCTGTTCATGGCCTTCGTCTTCGTGCAGGCGCTGTTCGACTTCACCGCGCTGCAGCTGGGCCTCGGCCTCGGCACCCTGGCGCTCGGGCTGATCCCGATGGCCTGGTACTGGATGAAGGGCAGTTCCTACTACCGCCCGGCCCGGCTCGACGCCGCCGACGCCGACGACATCGAGGCCCGGTACGGGGACAGCGAACTGGCCCTGTCCGGCGCAGGACAGGACGGCCTGGCCACCGATCTGTGACCCACCCGGTGGGCCGGCCCAGGCGGCCGGCCCACCTCGCGTTTTCCGGCTCCCCTGCCCCCGCCCCGGCCCCGTGCCGCCGACTCCACCCGCCCCCTACCCGACACCCGAGGAGCACCCACCCATGGCCCGATCGCGCAGCCGCCCGCAGGGATCCGCCTTCGACCCGACCCTCGGCGACCGGCCGCTCGCCGAGGCCCGCCAGGACATCCTGGTGGGCCGCTGGCAGGGCGCCCGCGACCTGCTCCGGGCCACCGGCCGTGACTGGGACCGGCGGACCCACCGGATGCGCCTGCTCGCCGACGCCGCCGCCGGCAACCGCACCGTCGAGACGTGGCAGGCCGCCGAACCGGCCAACCCCGACGCGATGGTGCTGCGCGCCGAGACCGACGTGATGCGGCTGTTCAACGCCGTCGCCGGCGGCCCCGCCCCCACTCCCGGCCAGGACGCGCTGGGCCGCGACCGCCTCGACCGGGTGGTGCGGATCTGCCTCCAGGCCGCCCACGGCTACCCCGACGACCCGGTGCCCTGGGTGTCACTGATGACCGTCGCCCGGCTGTACGCCGGCGGCCATCCGCAGTTCGGCCAGTGGTGGCGCGAACTCCAGGCCCGCGACCGGGACACCCGCGAGGGCCACCACCAGGTGCTGCGCCACCTGTCGGCGCGCTGGCACGGCTCGCACTCCAAGATGTACGACTTCGCCTGGGAGACGGCCTCGTTCGCGCCGTCCGGCTCGCCGCTGCTGGCGCTCACCCAGGCCGCCCGGGCCGAGCACTACCGCCACCTGGTCACCACCGGGGGCGCCACCGACCTCGCGCTGTCGCACCACTGGAAGAGCGACGCGGCGCTGCGCGACCTCGGCCAGACCTGCGAGCACTGGCTCGGGCACCGCACCTTCGAACTGGCCCAGGACGTCGCCGACCTCAACTTCCTCGCGCACGGGCTGGTGATGGCGGGGGTCACCGACCGGGCCCGCGAGGTGTTCGCACTGCTGGGCAACCGCCCGACCCGGATCCCGTGGTCGTACTCGGACGACCCGGAGGAGCTGTTCCGCCGCTGGTACGAGCGGCTGTCCCGGTGAGGCGAGGTCGGTGCGGCGGGTCGGGCCGGTGAGGCGGGGCCGTCGGGCGCCAGCGCTCGGAGCCGCTACGGGGTCAGCACGACCTTGCCGCTGACGGTGCCCGACTCGGCCAGCCGGACGGCCTCCGCCACCCGGTGGAGCGGGAGTTCGGCCGCGATCCGGGCGGTCAGCTCGCCGCGCTGCAGGGCCGCGAACACCGCGGAGAGGTCGGCCCGCAGCCTGGCCCGGAACCGCGCGCGGCCCAGTGCCCGGCCGGCCCACACGTTGTAGAAGTACGCCCGGCGGCCGTTGGGCAGCGCGTTCCACACCCACACCCGGCCGAGGATCCGCAGCACCGGCCACTGCTTGGAGCCCGAGTCGTCCCGGGTGGCCGCGCTGCCGTACGCGACCAGCGTGCCGCCGGGTGCGAGCAGGTGCCAGGAGTCGGTCACGCTGCGGCCGCCGACGTGGTCGAAGACGGCGTCCACCCCGCCGGGGGCCAGCTCCCGGACCCGGGCCGGGACGTTCCCGGCGCGGTAGTCGACCGGCTCCACACCGAGCCCGCGCAGGGCGTCATGGTGGCGCGCGGACGCCGTCCCGATGACCCGGGCGCCGGCGGCGAGGGCCAGCTGGACCAGGACCGAGCCGACCCCGCCGTTGGCGCCGTGGACGAGCACGGTGTGCCCGGCCCGCACCCGTGCCTTGCGGTGCAGCATCTGCCAGGCCGTGATCCCGTTGACGACGGCCGTCTCGGCCTCGGCCGCGCCGACGCCGTCCGGCACCTGCACCAGGTCGGCCGCGTCCAGCAGGACGTGGCTGGCCCAGCCGCCGACCTTGGTCAGCGCGGCCACCCGGCGGCCGACCAGGCCGGGCGGGACGTCTGCGGCGGCCGCCCGGACCGTGCCCACCAGGTCGTAGCCGGGCACGAACGGGAACGGCGGCTGGTCGTAGTACCGCCCGCGGCGCATCTGCTGCTCGGCGAACGAGACCCCGGTGGCCTCCATCGCGACCAGCACCTGGCCCGGCCCCGGCCGCGGGACGGCCCTGCGGCGCAGCTCCAGGCCCTCCGGCTCCACCGTGCCCGGCAGGACCACCTCGACGAGTTCCTCGGTGACCGGCATCTCGCTCCACCTCACTGCTGATGACTGACTCTTGCGTTCGTTAGAAGTTATAACTCCATCGATCCGGGCCCGTCAAGTGGGTGTGCCGATAGTGATAGGGTCTAACTAGATGGCGGCGTGCCGCCCGACCCGAAGGAGCGGACACCATGGCCCAGGCCGCACGTACCCCGCGCGAGCGCTACCGTGACCAGATCCGGACCGAGGTCAAGGCACTGGCCAGGGAGCAGATCGCCACCGCGGGCGCCTCCGCGCTCTCGCTCAACGCCATCGCCAAGCAGATGGGCATGAGCGGCCCCGCGCTGTACCGGTACTTCGCCGGCCGCGACGAACTGATCACCGAACTGATCTCGGACGCCTACCGCAGCCTCGCCGACGCCTTCGGCGCCGCCGAGGCGGACGGCGCCGACCTGTCACGGCTGGCGCGCACCCTGCGGCGCTGGGCCCTGGACGACCCCCAGCGCTACTTCCTGATCTACGGCACCCCCGTGCCCGGCTACCAGGCCCCGCCGGACACCACGGCCATCGCGGCGGAGATCATGGCGGCGCTGCTCGACACCTGCGCCCGGCAGCCCGACCGGCCCGGCCCCGGCGCCGGGTCCCCGCTCGACCCGCACCTCGCCCGGCACCGGGACTGGGCCGGCGACCACCCGGCCGAACCGGCGGTGCTGCGGCTGGCCCTGCTCGCCTGGACCCGGCTGCACGGGGTGCTGTCGCTCGAACTCGCCGGCCAGTTCAATGGGATGGGGTTCGACCCGGAGGTGCTGTTCGAGGCGGAGCTGGCCGCACTGACCGTCCCGCCGGACTGTTGAGGCCGCCGGGCCTTGGCGGACCACCGCGGCCCGGCGCACCACCGCGCCGGCCGTCCGTACGGAGGCCGCCGCGGCCCGCACGGCGGCGTCCTGGCGCGGGCGGGGCGGGCACGGCGGGCAGCGGCCGGAGGACCGGCGGTCACCTGACGGACCGGCAACTCGCGGTACGCGCTGGGTCGATGGCCGGTGCGGCGGGCCGGAACGGGGTCAGCGGACCACGTCGAGGACCTGCTTCTGGAGGCCGTTGGAGTAGACCTCGTGCTCGACCAGCGACAGCTTCTGGGTGTCCTTGTCGGTGGTGCTGAACAGGCGCTTGCCCGCGCCGAGCAGCAGCGGGAAGACCAGCAGGTGATAGCGGTCGATCAGGCCCGCGTCCGAGAGGCCGTGGTTCAGCGTGGCGCTGCCGTGGACGATGATCGGGCCGCCCTCGGTCCGCTTGAGCTCGGCGACCTCGTCGAGCGAGCGCAGGATCGTGGTCTCGCCCCAGTTCCCGGCCAGCCGGTCGTCGGTGAGGGTGGTGGAGACGACGTACTTCGGCAGCGTCCGGTAGCGGGCGAACTCCGGCATGTCCGGCCACACGGGGCTGAACGCCTCGTAGCTGGTCCGGCCGAGCAGGAGGGCGGCGGACTCCTCCTGCTCGCGCCCCTTGATCTCGAAGGCCTCGGGGACGAACTCGACCTCCTTGAAGGTCCAGCCGGCGTTGCGGTAGCCGGGCTCGCCGCCCGGCGCCTCCATGACGCCGTCGAGGGAGATGAAGGCGGTGCTGATGAGGGTGCGCATGGGTGGTTCCTCGGTGTCTCGTGGGGTGCGGCCGGACTGCGGGGTGCGGCCGGACGGCCAGGGGTGGGCCGGGGGGCGGGTCAGGTGAGTCAGGTGAGCAGGGCGGCCAGCCACCGCTGCCAGGCGCCCTCGGCGCCGTCGGTCCCGGGCCCGAACAGGTGGTGGAACATCAGTGCGATGCCCGGTCCCTGGTGGAAGGTGTAGATCCCGTCGGCGGTGCGGACCTCGAAGCGCTCGTCGTCCGCCCGGGTCACCTCGCCGTCCAGCGGCGGCAGGCCGGCCGGACCGGCCTGGGCCCGCGCCCCGACGGCCACGGGGGCGGGGATCGACAGCCCGCGGGCCAGTGCCGCCCGGATCTCCTGCGGTGCCAGCGCGGTCGGCGCGGCGGCGAAGACCGGGACGGCGGTGCGTCCGGGGAAGTACGTCAGGTACTCGTGCAGGGTGCCCAGGTGGAACGGCCAGCCGCGGCGCAGTGCGTCGTACTCGTCCTGCCAGTCGTCGCCGAGCATGCCGCTGTGGACGACGCGCAGGACGGTACTGCCGCCCTCGCGCCCCTCGATGAGGTACTCGAAGGCCATGAACCGGCCGTCCTCGGAGGTGGGTGTGCGGGTGGCGAAGCGCTTGGCCGGTTCGTAGGCGGTGATCAGCGCCTCCGCCCGGCGGCCGCCGGTCTCCATGGCGGCGGTCCCGCCCTCGTGCGGCTCCACCTGGTTGCGGCCCATGAACCAGGAGTCGATCCCCGGTCCGGTGGCGATGGCCTCCCAGACCTGCTCGGGGCCGGCGGGCAGGCTCGTCTCCAGTCCGATCTCGAACGGGTGGGTCATCGTCGGTTCTCCTCTCCCGGTCCGTGCTGGGTCGTGTCGGTATCGGTGTCGGTGCGGGTGGGTGGCGGGGGCCGGTCGTCCCGGGCCCGGTCGGCCCGGCTCTCCCCGGCGTCCGCTGCCGCGGCGGGGACGGCGGCGGTGGGGGTGTCGGTGGTGGGGATCTGGTGCAGCCCGACCACCACCCGGTGGCGGCGGCCCCCGGGGGCGGACTCGTCGTGGTAGCGGCCGACCAGGCCCGCCACCGCCTGGGCCAGCTCCTCGGAGAACGCCGCCCGGTCGGCCGCGGAGGCGAACCGCACCTGGGCGTCGATCCCGAACGAGGCGACCCGCCGGCCGGCCCGGGCGCCGCCGGTCAGCAGACCCCCGACCTCCTGGACCAGCCGGGCGCCCAGGGCCAGCAGCCAGCGGGCCGACAGCTGATCGGGGGAGCGGGCCGGGTCCGGGCTGACCGCGCCCAGTGCGGCCGGGGAGATCACGTAGGAGGCTGCGGTGGCGCGGTACACCCGCTCGGTGACGTTGCCCCGGCGCCGCTCCTCGGCGAGCTCGACCAGCCCGTGCCGCTCCAGCTCCTTCAGGTGGTAGTTGACCTTCTGCCGGGGCAGTCCCAGGCGGCCGGCCAGCATGGCGGCCGAGCCGGGCTCGGCCAGGGCGGCGAGGATCCGGGACCGTATCGGGTCCAGGGAGGCCTCGGCCGCGGCGGGTTCCTCGATCACGGCGACATCAAGCACCTCTCCAGGGTGCGACCGACAAGAAAAATTGTCAAGACAGGGAAGATCGTCGGAAGGTGGGTGCCGGCTGAACCGAAGCGGCCGCCCGATGCGTCTCTTGTCCTGAGGACGCCCGGCCGCAGGCGCTCGCCGTGCGAACGGCGGCCCGCCGGGTGAGCACCGATCGGAGAGGCAGCTGATGTCCGTACAGTCGATCACCCGACGGCCGTCGATGGAGGCGGCCGCCTGCCGCCACGTGGACCCGGAGATCTTCTTCGGGGTCCGCGCCGAGAACGCCGAGTCCCGCACCCGCGCCGCCAAACTGGTCTGCAGCGGCTGCCTGGTCCGGGAGCCCTGCCTGCGCCGGGCGATGGAGCACGAGGAGAGCGACGGGGTCTGGGGCGGCCTGACCCCCGCCGAGCGCCGCAGGTTCGGCGGACAGATCCACGACCTGATGGCCCTGGGGGAGGGGCTGGCCCGCCGGGGCGATCTCGACCTGATGGAGCTCGGCCGGACCGACCGCCGGGCCCGCCCCGGAGTGGTGCTGCTGCTCGCCGACCGGGGCTGGACCGACGTGCAGATGGGCTCGGCGATGCGGATCGAGCCGACGGCCGTCCGGGCCGCCCTGGCCACGGCCGAGCGGGTGGTCGCGCACTGCCGGTCGGCCGGACTCGACGCGCCGACCTGGGCCCGGTTCATCCTGCCGTCCCGGACCTGCTGACCGTCGACCTGCTGACCGCTGGCCGCCGACCTGCTGACCACGGACCTCGGCCCGGCGGGTGGGCCGGCCGTGCCCGGTCCGGCGATCTACGGCACCGGGAGGTCCATGCCCAGGGCCAGCCGGAAGCGCTCGGGCCGGTCCACCGCCGTACGGTCGGCGGGCGCCACCTTGTCCCGGCGTTCCAGCCAGCCGCTCCAGGGCGCTGCGGTCGCGGTCGCCGGAGTCCGCGGCGGCGGTCTGCGCGGCCTCGCGCAGCAGGATCCGGGCCGGCCGCTCGTCGCCGTCCCCCGGCAGCACGTCGAGGACGACGAACCGGCTCCCCGGCGCGAACACCACCTGGGCGGGTTCCCCGTCCGCGCCGAACGCGGCCGTCCGCCGCCCGGTGGACGACCACACCGCCAAGTGCCCGCCCGGGCCGGTGCAGCCCGGGCCCGGCGGACGGCGGCGCCGCCACGGGCACGGCTGGTGCGGTGGTCCGGGCCGCGGTCGGCGACTGCGCGGGGGAGGACGGCGCGGTGGCCTCCGACGGCGAGGCGGCGGTGGCAGCGGACGGTTCGGCGGAGGGGGCGTCGGGGGACCCGGACGCCGGGGCCGAGGCAGCGGCGGACGCCGCCGGGTACCGCCGCTCTCGACCGCGCTGCCCGCTGCCGCCGGGTCGGTCGCCGGCCCCGCGTCGGGCCACCGGTCCGGCACCACCGCGACCTCGACCCGGGCAACCCCCTGGTCAAGTACCTCCCCGCGCTGGCCCCGTCGACGGCAGCGCCTCGCACCAGGGCCTCGACCCCACCTTCACCGCCGACTGGGCCCGGGCGGCCGACGACCCGGCGTTCCGCCGGGCCCAGGACGACGAGCGCGACCGGGTCTACTTCGACCCCGCCGTCCGCCAGGCGCAGGCGGACGGGCTGCGCGCGCTCGGCCGGTTCATCTACTACGACGCCATCGTCATGCACGGCCCGGGCGACGGCCCGGTCAGCTTCGGCGGGATCCGCGCGACCGCGATGAGGAAGGCCAGGACACCCGCCCGGGGCGGCGACGAGACCGCCTACCTGAACGCGTTCCCGGACGCCCGCCGGGCCGCCATGCTGACCGAACGCGCCCACCGCGACACCGGCAGGGTCGACACCGAGCAGCGCTGGTTCCTCCAGGCCGGCAACCTCGACCTGGCCGCCCCGCTGCGCTGGCGGGTGCACGGCGACGCCTACGTGATCAACGGCTGACGGACCGTCGGACGACGCCGGGACCGGCGGTCACGGGGGTGGCCGTGCGCCGGTTGCGCCCCCCGTGCGGGTCGTGCACGATAGGTGGCTGACGAATCGTGAACCGCTTTTCCCGGCTGCCTCGTTGACCAGGACGGCAGTGTGCGAGGTCGACGGAGAGCGAAGGCAGCGAGATGAGTGGTGGGACCGAACGGGCCCGGGGCCGGACCGGACTGAGACGGGCGGCCACCGCGCTCGCCGTGACGGGTGTGCTGGCCGGCGGCCTCGCGCTGCAGCACGGCCTGGACCGGGCCGCCGAGGCGCCGGCCGGCCTCACCGTCCGCGGCCCGGTCGGCGCGGACGCCGTCGGGCTGCCGCCCGGCCGGACCGTCACCGACCTCGAACACGCCGTGGACCCGGGCCGCGAGCCCGGCGGGCCGCCGCACGCGGCGCTGGCCGCGGTGGTCTCCGACGGCGGCTGCGGCCCCAGTTGGGCGGACGGCACCGACCGGGCGGAGCAGGCCGACGCGGTCCGGGCCCGCGGCGGCGACGTCCTGGTCTCCTTCGGCGGCGACGGCCCCGCCACCCTGGAACGCTCCTGCGCCACCGGCGCCGGACTCGCCGACGCCTACCTGGCGACCGTCGACCGCTACCGGCTCCGGGCGGTCGACGTCCACCTGCCCGCCGACAGCCTCGCCGACCCCGACCTGCGGGCCAGGGTGGTCGACGCGCTCCGGCGGCTGCTCGCGGCCCGCCCCGGCACCGAGGTCTACCTCACCCTCGGCGCCGACCGCGGTGTGCTGCCCGCCGCCGGCGCCGACCTGGCCGCCGAGGCGGCCGCCGCCCGGCTCGGCGTCAACGCGTGGTCCGTGGCCGGGGCGACCGACCCTCGCGCCGCCGTCGACGGCCTCGCGGCCGTGCTCGAGGACGCCTACGGCTACGACGCCGCCGCGGCCCTGCGCCACAGCGGCGCGGTCCTGGCCGAACCGCCCGGCCCCGCGGCGTCCGGCCCGGCCGCCGAGCTGCGGACGCTGCGGGACCAGGGCCGGCTCGGCCGGGTCTCCTTCACCCTGGCGCCCTGACCCGCCCGTACGGCGCGCCGCCGACGGCCCGCCACCGGTCGCGTCGCCGACGCGGTGAACCGGGGCCGGGCCGCCGGCCGTACCTGCTGTCAGGACCCGCCGCCACCCGTGGCGGCCCGACAGCTCGCGGGAGTGACCACCAGATGCCGACCTACCGAGGCCCCCACCGGATCACCGTGACCGGCGTGGAGGCCGAGTGGCCGCAGCGGGCCGTGGTGACCGTCCGCGGCGGCCGGACCATCGTGGTGCCGGGGGAGCCGGGCGCCGGCGAGCTGATCGACGCCGAGGACTGGGACCTCGCCGTCGAGCACTGCCACCGAGGCGTCTGGGAGCCCAACATCCGCGCCGTGGTCGGCCGTTGGGAGGAGAGCGGCGGCGTGCGCCGACAGCTGGTCCGCAGCACCGACCGGGAGCGGCCGGGCAACCCGGGCGGCCGCAACCTGGTCCTGCGGATCGAGCGGGAGGACCCGCGTCCGGCGGCGGCCCCGGCGCCCGCCGCCCTCCGCCGGACCACCACGGAGTCCGCCGCACCCAACGCCGCCACCTGGGACGGCCGCCCAGGCCCGGCGGCCCGCACCATGAGCACCAGCACCAGCACCAGCACCAGCACCAGCACCGGTATCGATGCACCCCCGGTCCGTACCACCACCACGTCCGGCGGCTGGACCGCCTCCGCCTGAGCGACCGGCCCCCGGGGGCCGGTCGATTGCGCCGTCCCCGCAGGTAATCCGCTTGACCGGGCCGCCCGGTGACGCTGCACTGTGGCGGGGCGCCACGCGTCGTGCTGCGCCCGCAACCAGGGGAGGCAGCGGCACCGATGGACATTCGTCCCACCACCGACCAGGACCTCGACGTCTTCGTCGACACCGTTCACACCGCGTTCGGGCTCTTCCCGCAGACCCCGGCCGAGGACGGCGGCGGGGTCCTCTGGGCCGCGTACGAGATGGACCGCAGCCTGCTTGCCGTGGCGGCGGACGGGCGGCCGGTCGGCACCGCCGGGGCGTACTCCTTCGAACTCACCCTGCCCGGTGAGGTGCTGGTCCCGGCCGCCGGGGTCACCGCCGTCGGCGTCCTGCCCACCCACCGGCGCCAGGGCGTGCTGACCGCGATGATGCGGCACCAGCTCACCGAGGTGCGGGACCGCGGGGAGTGCCTCGCCGTCCTGCTGGCGTCCGAGGCCGTGATCTACCGCAGGTTCGGCTACGGGCCGGCGACGTACACGGCGCGGCTGACGGTACCGCGCCACCGGGCGGCCTCCGCCCTTCCGCGGGCGCGCCGGGCGGCCGACGGCGCCACCTCGGCCGGCTCGGCGGCCGGCCCGGCCGCCGGCACGGTCGAGGTGCTGCGGCGGGCCGACTGCGGCGGGATCCTGGAAGAGGTCTACGACCGGTACCGCCGCGCCCAGCCCGGCGCGCTGTCCCGGCCGCACCGCTGGTGGGCCCTGGGCGCGGGGCAGCCGCCGGTCTCCCGGGCGCCGCGCTACGTCGCCGTCCACCGGGACGCCGACGGTGTCCCGGACGGGTACGCCAGTTACTCGCTCGAGGCCGGGAGCCTGACCGCCGACGAGATCATCGCGGCCGACGACGCCGTGCACACGGCCCTCGCCCGGTTCCTGCTCGGCCACGACCTGGCCACCACGGTCGTGTTCAAGCACGTCCCGACCGAGCACCCGCTGCGCTGGCAGCTCGAGGACTTCCGCGGCGGCGAGGTGACCGGCGACACCGACTGGCTCTGGGTGCGGCTGCTGGACGTACCGCGGGCGCTGACCGCGCGCGGCTGGTTCGCGGACGGCGAGCTCGTCCTCGACGTCGACGACCCGTTCCTCGGCGAGCACGGCCGCTACCTGCTGACCGTCCGGGACGGCAAGGCCGACTGCGTGCCGACCCACCGCGAGCCCGACCTGTCCCTGGACATCAGCGACCTGGGCTCGGTCTACCTCGGCGGCACCGCCCCGAGCACGCTGGTGCGGGCCGGCCACATCCGGGCCCACCGCCCGGGTGCGGCCGTCCTCGCCGACGCCCTCTTCCGCGGCGAGCGCGCCCCGCACTGCCTGCACTGGTTCTGACCCCACGCCGGCTGCGCACCGCCGACCGCCGGGGATCCGGCGTGCCGGGGTGCGCAGCCCGGGCCGGGCTACTCGCCGACCGTCAGCACCGTGCCCGCCGCGACGGTCCGGCCGCCCTCGCGGACGGCGAAGCCGAGTCCCGGCTCCAGCGGGACGGGACGGCCCAGCGTGACCGTCGCGTCGACGGTCTCGCCCGGCCGGGCGGGCCCGCCGTCCGGCAGCTCCAGGTCGCCGACCACGTCGCCGGTGCGCAGGTAGAACTGCGGGCGGTAGCCGCTGGTGACGGGCGTCCGCCGGCCGCCCTGGGCCGCCGGCAGCAGGTGCACCCGGGCGGTGAAGCGGGTGTGCACCGATCCGGTGCCGAGCGCGGTGACGACCTGCCCCCGGCGGATCTGCCCGCGCTGGACGCCGCGCAGCAGCAGTGCCACGTTGTCGCCGGCCTCCGCCGACTCCATCGTGCGGCCGAAGGTCTCGACCCCGGTGACCACGGACACCAGGTCGGCGTCGTACCCGAGCACCTCCACCCGGTCGCCCAGCCGGACCCGGCCGCGCTCGACCGCGCCCGTCACGACCGTGCCGCGGCCGGTGATGGTGAGCACGTTCTCGACCGGCAGCAGGAACGGCACGTCGGTGTAGCGCACCGGCGTGGGGACGTACGCGTCCACCGCGTCCAGCAGTTCCAGCAGCGCCGCCGACCACCGCGGGTCGCCCTCCAGCGCCCGCAGCCCGGACACCCGGACGACCGGCAGCCCGGCGCCGTCGTAGCCCTGCGCGGTGAGCAGTTCGCGGACCTCCAGCTCGACCAGTTCGAGCAGCTCCGGGTCGCCGCCGTCGGCCTTGTTGAGCGCGACGACGATGTGCTCGACGCCGACCTGACGGGCCAGCAGGACGTGCTCGGCGGTCTGCGGCATCACGCCGTCCTGCGCGGAGACCACCAGGATCGCGCCGTCGAGCTGGGCGGCACCGGTGATCATGTTCTTCACGAAGTCGGCGTGGCCGGGCATGTCGACGTGCGCGTAGTGGCGGGTCGCGGTCTCGTACTCGACGTGCGAGATGTTGATGGTGATGCCGCGGGCGGCCTCCTCCGGGGCGCGGTCGATCCGGTCGAACGGGACGAACGTGCCGCCGCCGCGCTCGGCGAGGACCTTGGTGATGGCGGCGGTGAGGGTGGTCTTGCCGTGGTCGACGTGACCCATGGTGCCGATGTTGAGGTGCGGCTTGGTGCGTACGAAGGCCTGCTTGGCCATGACGGATCTTCTTCTTCCTGGAATCGTCAGCACGGTGACGGGACCTCAGTGACGGGCCGACCTTCCCCGTCCGAGGTCCCGGGACTTCCCGGGGAAGGTCAGCGTCGTGCGCCGTCGAATGCGGCTGCGAGTGCCAGGGCAGCAGCCATCGCGCCCGCGGCTGCGGGGAACTCGGCGATGGCGTACGGGTACATGCGGGCCATCGTGCCCGCGCGGCGCGCGCCCGCGCCACTGCTTTTCCAGGTGCGAGGGGCCTGCGGTCAGCGGCCCGGTGGCGGGGCGCCGTAGGTGACGGGGACGCCGGCCTGCCGGGCGCGGGCGGTGACGGCCGGGGCGGAGCGTTCGGCGAGGGCGGCGATGGTGAGCGAGGGGTTGACGGTCAGCGCGGCGGGCACCGCGGCGCCGTCGGTGACGAACAGCCCGGGGTGGCCGCGCAGTTCGTGGGTGTCGGTGAGCGCGCTGGTGGCCGGGTCGTCGCCGAGGCGGGCCGAGCCGATCGGGTGGGCGGTGACCGTCGCTGCCACGTCCTCGGACCACGGGCGGACCTGGGCCAGGCCGTCCTTCTCCAGGATCTCGCGCAGCGCCCCGTCGGCCCGCTGCCAGGCGGTGCGGGTCCGGGCGGTGGGGTGGTAGCTCATGGTGCCGAGGCCCAGCCCGGGCGCGAGCCGGGTGGCGCTCCCGGTGAGCGGGGGCGGCCCGAAGGTCCCTTCGTTGTCGTCCTCGGTCATGGCCAGCAGGGTGAGCCAGGAGCGCCACCGGGCCCGCAGCTCCCGTTTGGCGGTGCCGAACCAGGGCGGCGGGCCGGCGGCCTGGGCGAGCAGGTTGGTCAGCGGCGGGAAGTAGATCTGCTGGAGGGTGAACCGGCTGTACTCGGGGGCGGTGGGGTCCAGGTGGTCGAAGCTGGCCGCGGTGATCGGGCGTCCGATCGGCAGGCCCTGGTAGGCGGTGCCGTCCGGCCGGGACAGGCCCAGCAGGGACCGGGCCTTCCCCTCGTCCACGTCGGCGACGCTGACCCGGTCCCCGTTGCCGGAGAAGTACCGGCCGACCGCGGACGGGATGCCGCCCAGCGCCAGCGCGGAACGCTGGAGGATGACCGGGGTGCCGACGGTCCCGGCGGCCAGCACCACGACCTTCGCGTGGATCACCCCGCCCTGCGCGGTGCAGCCGTAGTCCCCGGGGTCGAGGACGGTGTAGGCGGCGGCGTACCGGTACCCGGTGACCGTCGACGGGGTGAGCAGCTGGACCTCGTGCAGCGGTCGGACGGTGGCGCCGTGGGCCTCCGCGCCGGGCAGGTAGTTCAGCAGCAGGGAGCGCTTGGCGTCGAAGCGGCAGCCGGACAGCATCCAGTTGCAGTTGGTGCACCGGCCGGTGTCGACGGCCAGCGGCACCGGGTTGCAGGTGCGTCCGGCCCGGCGGCAGGCGGCGGCCAGCACCCCGCCGGCGTACGAGACGTCCGGCCAGTCGGTGCGGGTGACGGGCAGTGACTCCTCGACCCGGTCGTACCAGGGGTCCAGGTTCGCCCGGGTGAGTGCGGCGGGCCAGATCCGCCGGCCGAGGCCGCCCCGGCGTTCGAAGGCGAAGGCCGGGGCGCGCAGCGACGCGGCGAAGTAGACCACGCTGCCGCCGCCCACGCAGTTCGCGGCGACCACGCTGACGCCGTCGCCCTGGATGACGTCGACGATCCGGTTGTACGTGCCGAGGCGCAGCGAGTGGGTGAAGTCGGCGGCCGCCAGCCGTGGTCCGCGTTCCAGGACGGTGACCCGGGCGCCGCCCGCGGCGAGGTGGTAGGCGGGGATGGCGCCGCCGAACCCGCTGCCGATGACCAGGACGTCGGTGGTCTCGGGGGCGGTCATGCCGGGCTCCCCGAGGCGGTGGTGGCGGGGTGCAGGTCGGCGAGGGCGCGGCCGTAGGAGTACTGCGGGAAGCGCCACAGCCCGTCGGCGTCCGGGGCGGGGAAGCCCAGCCAGGCCAGGCCGGGGTGGTGGCCGGCCAGGGCCTGCCGGGTGTCGAGGTGGGCGGCGGTGTCGAAGGCCAGGCCGACCATCAGGCTGAGCACCTGCCAGATCTGCCGGTCCAGGTCGCCGGGGTCGAAGAGGCCGCCGACCAGGGCCGTCCGGTGTTTGAACGGCAGGCCGACGAAGGCGGGGGAGGTCGGCGGCAGCAGTAGGAGGTGGGTCAGCGCGTAGGCGGCGGCCCGGGTGTCGAGCAGGGCGCCGATGGCGGGCAGCAGTGGGGCCAGGGGCAGTTCGGGGGAGGTGAGGACGTCGACGGCGCCGGCCTGGACCGCCCCGGGGCCGGTGACCGCTCCGGCGATCGGGAGGTCCCCGGGGTGGCGGCGCTCGCCCGGGATCAGGGTGTCGGCGAAGGCTTCGAGGGTCTGGACGGTCCAGCTCGCCGAGGCGGCGGCGGTGTCGGCGGTGTGCTCGGCCGCGGCCGCGGGCGTGAAGCGGCCGGCGGCGAGGATCGTGAGGGTGGCGGTCAGGGCCTTGAGCACGGCCCGCCGGTCGAACTCCGGTGGCGTCACGGTTCACCCGGCCAGTGCGCAGCGCAGGTCGAACGGGAGCGGGACGCTCGCCCCGCTCTCGCCGGGGCTCCGGCCGTAGTCGTCGAGCAGGTCGGCGAGGTCGGCGAAGCCGCCGGCCCGCAGGGCGGCGACCGCGTCGCCGATGCCCACGGTCCGGCCGTCGACCCGGAAGCCGGTCAGCCGGGCGCCGGCCCGCCGGGCGCTGCGGTCCCACCAGTACTGGCCGTCCCAGGCCACGTAGGGGGTGGCCCCGGTGGTGGACTGCACACTCCAGTGGTCGCGCTGGTAGTAGCGGCAGGTGCTCAGGGCGACCGCGAACCGGGCCGGCTCGGCGAGCAGGAAGCGCAGGGCGCCGCCGTTGTCGAAGGTGATGTCGCGTTTGCTGTACTCCACGCAGAGCGGGTTCACGAACAGCAGCCACAGCGGCGGCTGTTCGCCCTCGCCGAAGCGGTGCCAGGTGCAGGCGGCCGCGAACGGGGGCTCGGTGAACGGGGCCGCCGAGGTCCCGGTGGCGGCCGCGCCGGTGGACGGGGCGGGGTGGGGCGGGGCCGCCGCGGCGGCGGGGGGCCGGGCGGGGCCCCCCCCCCCCCGCCCGCGTTCCGCCTACTGCCGCACCCTTGCTCAGCGGCCCGGTGCCACGCCCTTGTTAGCGGCCCGGTGCCACGACCACCCGGAAGCGTTCCAGCACCACCTCGGTGGAGTCGTCCACCGTGAACTCCGGTTCCTCCAGGACCTCCAGCAGCTCCGGACTGCGCCAGAACCCCTCGTGGGTCGCCCGCCACTCGGCCACCGTCCGGTACCCCTCGCCCTCGTCCAGCGCGTGCTGCAGGCCGACCTCGCCGAGCGGGACCACCCGTACCCCGGTCACCTCGATCACGGCCACCGGCCGGTCGTCCGAGTCGACCACCGCCTGCCGGTCGCCAGGGGCGGGCAACTCCTCGCCGAGCTTGCGGTACTCGGCCAGCAGGCCGGTGGTGCTGGTCTTGGCGCCGCTCAGCACAGCGGCCACCAGGGCGTCCCGGAGCGGCCCCGGGAAGGCGAACTCGGACTTGGGCAGGCCGGCGTACGGATCATCAGTCATGGCCCGACGGTAGGATGTTCACCGCCGTGGCGCTGCGAATAATCCACGCCGGCGGGGCGGCCATGAGCGCGAGGGGGCGGCTGTGCGGTGGGGGAGAGCGGCCGGTGCGGCGGGTGCCGCCGTACTGGCGGTGGCGGCCGTCGCGGGCTGCGGTACCGGCCATGACGGCCCGGCGCCGTCCCGGCCCTCGCCGAGTACGGACCGGTGGCGGGCCTCCGAGGTCGAGACCGACACCGGGCCACTGGCCGAGGCCCTCCCGAGGCTCGGCGAGATCGTCGCGCTGCACTGGCAGGAGGAGTCACCGGGTGGCAGCTCCCGGCTCCCCGGGCCGACCGATTACTTCCTGCGCGGGTTCGTCCAGCTGCGCCCCGGCGCGGTGGCCGCGCTGACCGCCACCGCCACCGAAGCCGGGACGCTCAGGCCCGTGGAGCTGCGGGCCGGGGAGCACCTCGGAGCCGCCGTCCCGGCCGCCCTCGCGCCGTACGCGCCCGCCGGGGGCGGCTGGGTGCACAGTGCGGCGCTCGACGAACAGCTGGTGCGCGCCGACCACGCCGAGCTCTACTTCCACCCGGCCTCGGACACCGTCTACCTCTTCGGCGTCAACCTGGGCCGGGCCGACGCCGTCACGGTCGGTACCGACGGCGCCGCGGCCACCCCTGCTGCCACGCACTGAACTCCTGCCGGGCACGGCGCCGGGCTAACCGCTCTCGCCGGTGCGCCCGGAGAGCCGTTCGTGGCGCTGCCGGGCGGCCTGCGGGGTGCCGAGGCCGAGCCCGAACGCGACCTCCTGCCAGGTGAAGCCGCGGCCGCGGGCCATCGTGATCAGCCCCTCCTCCAGCTCCTCCAGCTCGGCACGGGCCTGCGGCAGCAGGGTCAGCGCGGCGACGATGTCGGCCCGGTCCACCTCCGGCTCATCGGGGTCGGGCAGCGCGGTGCCGCTGAGCAGCAGTGACACCAGCCTGGCGGCCTCGTGCGGGGAGGGCAGGTGGGCGTTGGCCTGACGGCGGCGCTGCTCCTCGGTGGCGGCATGCCGCTCGGCGATCCGGAACAGGGCGGCGGCGGTGCGCTCGGCCCGGGCCTGATGGGCGTCGGGCAGTGCGAAGGGGTCGTCGGAGGTCATGGATCGACCCTCCTCCGGGCCCGGCCTGTTGTCAACGGATTATGTTGAACACTTCGTTCAAGCAGGTGCGGGTCGGCCTGCTCGGGCCACCCGCTCAGGCCGAACCGCGCCGTACCAGCCGGGTCGGGGTGATCACCGAGGTGGGGGCCGCACCCCGGCCGACCGCCGGTCCGCCCTCGCCGGACAGGTGCCGCAGCAGCAGCCGCGCCATCAGCCGCCCCATCTCCTCGATGTCCTGCCGGACGGTGGTCAGCGGCGGCTCCGTCCACGCGGCGATCGACTCCACGTCGTCGAAGCCGACCACCGCGACGTCCTGCGGCACCCGGCGGCCGGCCTCGCGGAGCACCCGCATTGCGCCCGAGGCCATCGAGTCCGAGGCGGCGAACACCGCGTCCAGGTCGGGCCGCCGGGCCAGCAGCTCGGCCATCGCCCGGCCGCCGCCGTCCGGCGTGAAGTCCCCCTCGGCGATCAGTCCGGGGTCGCCGTCGGGCAGCAGATCGCGGTAGCCGTCCAGGCGGTCCACCGACGAGGTCTGGTCGAGCGGGCCGGTGATGGTCGCGATCCGGCTGCGGCCGAGCTCGCGCAGGTGCTGGACGGCGAGCCTGGCCCCGCCCCGGTTGTCGCTGTCCACGTACACCAGCTCCCGGTCCGACTCGGCGCCCGGCCAGCCGGGCCGGCCGCCGACCACGAACGGAAGGCCGACCCGCCGGGCGATCTGCGGCAGCGGATCGGAGTGGTGCAGCGAGAACAGCAGCACCCCGTCGACGTGCCCGCCGGCCAGGTAGCGGCCGACCCGGTCGTAGTCGCGCTGCTCTTCGATCATCAGCAGCACCATCTGGTTGTCGGCCGCCGACAGCTCGCGGCCGATGCCGCGCAGGTGCTGGGCGAAGAACGGATCGGAGAAGATCCGGCTCTCCGGCTCGGCGACGACCACCGCGATGGCCTGGTTGCGGCGGGTCACGAGGGTGCGGGCGGCCAGATTGGGCACGTACCCGAGCTCATCGACGGCCTGCCGGACCTTCTCCCGCAGCTCCTCGCGCACCCCGGCCCCGCCGTTGACCACCCTCGAAGCGGTCGCCCGGGAGACTCCGGCCCGCTCGGCCACCGACTCCAGGGTCGGCCGCGCGAGGCCGGCGGTGACCCTGCCCGGCGGCTGCTGCTCCGGTAGTTCGGCCACGGTGTGCTCCTCTCGCGGACTGTTCCCCGCTGAGCCTATCGGGTCGGTCCAGCGGCTGAGAGCGCTCCCAGGGTGGGGGTCGACCCGGGCCCGACCGCCGTGTCCGAAACCCGCCGGTCGAGGCTCCGCGGATGCCGCAGACTGGAGAGCGTGATCGACGACGAGACCAGGTACCGGGCGGTGGACAGCCGCGACGCCCGCTTCGACGGGGTGTTCTTCACGGCCGTCCGGACCACCGGCATCTACTGCCGGCCGAGCTGCCCGGCGGTCACCCCGAAGCGGGTGAACTGCTCCTTCTACCCCACCGCCGCAGCCGCCCAGGGCGCGGGCTACCGGGCCTGCCGCCGCTGCCGCCCGGACTCCGTCCCGGGCTCGCCCGAGTGGAACCACCGGGCGGACCTGGTCGGCCGCGCGATGCGCCTGATCGGCGACGGCGTCGTCGACCGCGAAGGCGTGGCCGGCCTGGCCGGCCGGCTCGGCTACAGCGCCCGCCAACTCCAGCGCCAGCTCACCGCCGAACTCGGCGCCGGGCCGCTGGCCCTCGCCCGCGCCCAGCGTGCCCAGACCGCCCGGCTGCTCCTGCAGACCACCGAACTCCCGGTCACCGAAGTCGCGTTCGCCGCCGGCTTCGCCTCCGTCCGGCAGTTCAACGACACCGTCCGCGAGGTGTACGACCGCACCCCGAGCGGCCTGCGCACCGAGGTCGCGGCCGGCCGCCGCGGCGGCGGCACACCCGGCACCATCAGCCTGCGGCTCGCCTACCGCGGCGCGCTCGACAGCGCGCACCTGATCGACTTCCTGGCGCTGCGCGCCGTCCCCGGGGTGGAGGAGGTCGTCCCCGCGGCCGTGCCCGGGGCGCGCACCTACCGCCGCACCCTGGCCCTCCCCTACGGCCACGGCATCGCCGAGGTCGACGGGCTCCGCCCGGACGACCCGCCGACCCGCGGGTGGCTGGACTGCCGGCTGGTCCTGGCCGACCTGCGCGACCTCACCACGGCCGTGCACCGGCTCCGGGCCCTGTTCGACCTCGACGCCGACCCCGACACCGTCGACGGCCAGCTCGGCGCCGACCCGGCCTTCGGGGCCTCGGTCCGGGCCCGCCCCGGCATCCGCTCACCCGGCCACGTCGACCCGCACGAACTCGCCGTCCGGGCCGTGCTCGGCCAGCAGATCACCGTCGCCGCCGCCCGTACGCTCGCCGGACGGCTGACCGAGCAGTACGGGGAGGCGCTGCCGCAGCCGAGCGGCGGACTGCGGCTGCTCTTCCCGACCGCCGCGGCGCTCGCCGAGGCGGCCCCCGAACACCTCGCGATGCCGGAATCCCGGCGCCGGGCCCTGCGCGGCCTGTGCGCGGCCCTCGCCGGGGGCGCGGTCCGGCTCGACGGCGGGGTGGACCGCGAGCAGGCCGCCGCCGAACTGCTCGCGCTGCCGGGCATCGGCCCCTGGACGGTCGGCTACCTGCGGATGCGGGCGCTGGCCGACCCCGACGTCTTCCTGCCGACGGACGCGGGCGTACGCCACGGCCTGCTCCGCCTCGGCCTGCCGGGCGACCCGAAGGCGGCCCAGGCGGCCGCACCGGCCTGGGCGCCCTGGCGCTCGTACGCCGTGCACCGGCTCTGGGTGGTGGCCGGCGGGCCGGCCGACGGGCAGGTCACCGTACCGGCGGCCGGGCAGGTCACCGGGCAGGTTACCGGGCCGGGGGCCGTGCCGGGTGGCCTGACCAGGGTGGCAGCACGACTCGTGGACAGCACAACTCTCGTGGACAGCACAACTGAGGAGAAGGCATGACAACGGCGTTCACGACCATGGACAGCCCGCTCGGGCAACTTCTGCTGAGCGGCGTGTACCAGGACGATGGCCCGCTGGCGCTCACCGCGGTCACCGCCCCCGGTCAGAAGGGCGCGCAGACCGAACCGGCCGACGGCTGGGTGCCGGACGCGGACGCCTTGGCCCCCGCCGTGGAACAGCTCACCGCGTACTTCGCGGGCGAGCTGACCACCTTCGACCTCCCGCTCGCCCCGGTCGGCACCGAGTTCCGGCAGCGGATCTGGACCGCGCTCGACGACATCCCGTACGGCACCACCGTCACCTACGGCTGGCTGGCCGACGCGGCCGGGCAGTCGCCGCGCGCGGTGCGGGCGGTCGGTGGCGCGGTCGGTGCCAACCCGCTGCTGGTGATCCGCCCGTGCCACCGGGTGCTCGGCGCGAACGGCGCACTGACCGGCTTCGCCGCCGGGACGGACAACAAGCGGCTGCTGCTGGAACTCGAGCGCGGCGCGGCCCTGTTCTGATCCGGTCTGATCCGGCTTCGGGTCCCGCCTGCGGGGCCGGGACCGTTACCGGTGCCGTCAGCCGGTGCCGGTGATGCTGCCGGACCCGGTCACCGTGGCGCTGCTGCCGCCGGTGCTGCTTCCGCCGCCGCTGGTGAGGGAACGGGCGAGCTGCTCCAGCCCGGGCAGGGCCAGCATGACGGCGTCCCGGTTCTCGGGGGAGAGGCTCTCCAGTGCGTCGGCGAGGCGGCGCTCGTGGGCCTGCCGCCAGTCGTGCAACTGCCGGTGGCCGGCCTCGGTCAGCGCGATCCGGGCGGTCCGGCGGTCACCCGGATCGGCCTGGCGGTCCACGAAACCGGCGTCCAGCAGCTTCCCGATCAGCCCGCTGACGGTGTTCGGCGCCAGCCGCTGCCGCTCCGCCAGCTCACCCACCCGCAGCGGCGCGGCGGCGAGCGTCTGCAACAGCTCCACCTGCGCCATCGGGAGCGACTCCCACGGGTAGTCCGTCCGGATACTGCTGCGCAGCGCGCGGCGGAGCCGGGTGATCACATCGGTCAGCCGCTGCGCGCGGGCCAGCCGGGCCGACTCCTCCAGGGCGGAGGACCCCGGTACCGAGGGTTCGGACGGCGGCGGAACTGGCGTAGGCTGCGGCGGCATGGCGGACAGCGTATCCGGTCGCCGCCGTCCGGTCGGCCGCTGACCAGCTCCGGAGCCGATCCGCTTGGTGCCCGATCCGTTCGACACTCGATCCGTTCGACGCCTGATCTGCTCGGCATGAGGTCTACTCGGTGACGGATCTACTCGACATCAGATCTGATCGTTGCCGGAACGTCTCTGCTCAAGATTATCTCTGCGGGCGATATATTGGCCGGGTGTCCACCCCTGCTCTCGCCCGCCGCCTGCTCGCCAGTCCGCTGCTCGCCGAGCGGCCCCGCCCCCGGGCGGTTGCCGCCTGGCCGCACGCGCACTGGCTCGCCGTCGGTACGGTCTGCGTCGGCGCGTTCCTCGGGCAGCTCACCGCAAGCATCACCGCCCTGGTGTTCCCGGCGCTGCAGGCGAGCTTCCACGCCGGCCTGGCCGAGGTCGAGTGGGCGGCGCTCGCGTACCTGCTGGTCCTGGTCGCCCTGCTCGCTCCGGTCGGCAGGCTCTCCGACGTGGTCGGCCGGAAGACCGTCTACCTCGGCGGGTTCGCGGTCTTCGCGCTCGCCTCTCTGGCCGCGGGCCTGTGCGGCGGCCTCGGTCTGCTGGTGCTCTGCCGCGCGGTCCAGGCGGTCGGCGGCGCGATGATGCAGGCCAACAGTGTCGCGCTGGTCGCCCGAGGGGTGCCGGCGCACGCGATGCGGGCCGCGCTCGGCATCCAGGCTGCCGCGCAGGCGCTCGGCCTGGCGCTCGGCCCGACGCTGGGCGGCCTGCTGGTGACCCATGCCTCCTGGCGGTGGGCCTTCTGGATCAACGTGCCGATCGGTCTGTTCGGCATCCTGGCCGGCTGGTTCCTGCTGCCGCGCACCCGCCCGACGGCGTCCGCCGCCACTCCCGTACGGGCGCCCGCGCCGGTGCCCGGACCGGCGCCCGTACCCGTACCTGTGCCCGTACCGCCGTGCGCCGCGGAGCCGCATGCGGCGGTGGCGGTGGCGGTGGCGGTGGAGGAGGGGCGGTTCGACCTGGCGGGGCTGCTGCTGCTCGCCGGTGCGTCCGCCACCCTGCTGCTCGCGCTGTCGACCGCTTCCGGGCTTCCGTTGCCCGGCTGGGCGGTGCTGGTGCTGCTGGCCGCCTCGGCGGTGCTCTCGGTGGCCCTGGTGCGCCAGGAGCAGCGAGCCGACCGTCCGATCATCGCCCCGGGGCTGGTCAACACTCCCGGCATCAGGGCCGGTCTGGTGCTCGCCCTGGTGGGGTACCTGCTGCTGTTCTGTCCGCTGGTGCTCGGCCCGGTGATGCTGGCCGGCGCCGGTGCGCCGGCGACCACGGCGGGCCTGGTGATCACCGCGCTGCCGGGTGCATTCGCGGTCGCCGCCACTTTCGGCGGCCTGCTGCTGCCGCGCGGGTGCACGGACGCCACTCGGTGCCGGGTGGGAGCGCTCGGTGCGGCCGCGGGCCTGGGTGCGATGGCGCTGCTCCCGATCGGGGCGGGCACCGCCGTACCGGCCCTGCTGGTGATGGGGTTCGGGCTCGGGTTGCTGCTGCCCGCCAACAACGCGCTGGTGATGCGGGCGATCCCGGCGGAGAGTTCGGCGGTCGGCGGCGGCATGGTGAACACGGTGCGCAGCCTCGGTACGGCGCTGGGGACCGCGCTGCCGGTGCTGGGCGTCCACCTGGCGGGCCATCGGTCCGGTGGCCGGGCCGTCCTGCTGCTGCTCGCGGTGATCGCGCTGGCGGCCGCCGGCTCCGCGGGCGCCTCCGACCGGGCCGCCGCCCGGCGCTGACGCGGCGCCGGACGCCTTGTCGCGCTGTGCACGTCGGACGTCCGAACGTCCCGGGCACGCGACCGAGTTGGGCCGGACACGCGACCGGGGCGGCCGGATGCGCGACCGGGGTGGGCCGGACCGCCGTGAGCGAACTCGCCCGCGGCGTCGTACGTCCCGCAGGTCAGCAGCACCGCGTTGATCCGCTT